>CAYRJS010000081.1:0-10554 GCA_964424535.1 uncultured Aquimonas sp. | reverse complement strand
CAGGACCAGGATCGAAGCGCGCATGGTGCGCACCAGTACGTAGGGGGCCACGAAGCGATCCATCGATCGCGGATCGAGCTGGATCTGCATATGGTCGTCGACAGATCGCTCGACGCCCATCTGGCCCAGCAGCTCCAGCATGGTGGTGACATCGTGCAGATGCGGGACATTGCCGATATGCATCACGCCGTCAGCCAGGATACCCGCCGTCAGGATCGGGAGCACGGCGTTCTTGGCCCCGGAGATGGGTACCTCGCCCTGCAGCGGGGTGCCGCCGGAAATCAGGATTTTTGCCATGGATTTATTCGAGTTTCAGGCGCCGATTCAGCCGGCAGCCTCGTCAGGGGTCAGGGTGGTGAGCGAAAGGGCATGGATTTCCCCCCCCATGCGCTCGCCCAGGGTGGCATACACCATGCGGTGTCGCGCCAGCGGCAATTTGCCGGCAAAGGCGGCGCTGATCACGGTGGCCTCGAAATGCACACCGTCTTCGCCTTCGACGCTGACCTGGGCATCCGGCAAGCCGGCTTCGATCAGTTGCTGGATGCTGAGTGGATTCATGAATCGATTTACCGCCTTGAAAGCTGGTTGGAACATGACTGCCCGGTGCCGGGCGCGTCCGCCAGACCGGTGCACTGAAGTAGAATAGCCGCCCATGATAAGGCAAAACGACCGGCTGTCGTCTTGGCGAAGAAAACCCTTCGTCGGCAAAAGCCAGCGCCTGAGCGTTTCAACCTCCGTATCCGTCTGCACTGCATAGTCCAGCCTACGAGCATGACAACACCCGCATGAACGCCCATCTTCGCCCCGTAACGGCCCCGCCCCCCGGACTCGACCAGAACCCGGTCGACCTGATCCACAGCGCCCAGCAGGTCATCGACAAGGAAGCCCGCGCCCTGCAGGATCTGCACGAACGCGTTGACGGCAGTTTCGTGGCCGCCTGCCAGGCCATGCTGGCGTGCCAGGGCCGTGTGGTCACCACGGGCATGGGCAAATCCGGTCATATCGCCCGCAAGATTGCCGCCACCCTGGCCTCCACCGGCACTCCCGCCTTCTTCGTGCATCCGGGCGAGGCCAGCCACGGTGATCTGGGCATGATCATCGAGACCGTCGTTGTTCTGGCCCTGTCCAATTCCGGTGAAACCGATGAAATCCTGACCATCATTCCGACCCTCAAGCGTCAGGGCAACCGCTTGATTGCCATGACCGGCAGCCTTGATTCCACTCTGTCGCGCCTGTCCGACATCCACTTGTATGTCGGGGTCAAGGAAGAAGCCTGCCCTCTGGGCCTGGCCCCGACCACGAGCACGACCGTGGCTCTGGCGATGGGCGATGCCCTGGCCGTGGCCATGCTGGAAGCGCGGGGTTTCACGAGCCAGGATTTCGCCCGTTCCCATCCGGCCGGCAGCCTGGGCCGCCGCCTGCTGCTGCATATCACCGATGTCATGCACACCGGCGAGGAAATCCCGCGCGTGGACGATACCGCCACGATCAGTCAGGCCGTCATGGAAATGAGCCACAAGCGCCTGGGCATGACCGCCGTGGTGGATGCCGACAACCGTCTGCTGGGCGTGTTCACCGACGGCGACCTGCGCCGCACCCTGGACGACACCCGCGCCGATCTGCGTGCCACCCCGGTGGTGACGGTGATGAGTCGCGAACCCAAATCCATCGGACCTGACCGTCTGGCTGTCGAGGCCGCGCGCATGATGGAGGACCACAAGATTTCCGCCGTGGTCGTGGTCGATGCCGCCCAACAGGTGGTCGGCGCCCTCAATATCCACGATCTGTTGCGCGCCAAAGTCGTATGAGCAGCCCCTATCTGGCCTCGGTACCTGTCGAAGTTCGCCGCCGCGCCGCCAATATCCGGCTGCTGGCCCTGGACGTTGATGGCACCTTGACCGATGGCCGGCTGCACCTGGCTGCCGATGGCGTGGAGATCAAGGTTTTTCACGCCCACGATGGCCAAGGTTTGAAATTGCTGCGCGAGATCGGCATCGAAGTCGCCCTGATCACGGCCCGGGTCAGTCAGGTTGTCAGCCAGCGCGCGGGCGAACTGGGCATCACCCATGTCCATCAGGGTTGCCACGACAAGCGCACCAACCTCCAGGCCATCTGCCAGATCATGGGGTTGACCCCGGCCCAGGTCGCCTTCATGGGTGATGACCTGCCCGACCTGCCGGCCCTGGCCTGGTCCGGCCTGTCTGCCGCTCCGGCCAATGCCCATCCCTGGGTCCGCGAGCGCGTGCACTGGGTCGTGCCAGCCGATGGCGGTGTCGGTGCAGCGCGTATGCTGTGCGACCTCATCCTGGAAGCGCAAGGCCAGACCGAGTCCGTATTGCGCAAATTCATGCCGGCATGAGGCCGATGCGCTGGGTTTCCATCCTGGCCCTGGTGCTTGCCGCCCTGGCCACTTCTGTGGCCCTGTGGCTGCTGTACCGACCCGAGCCGCCACCCGCCCTGACCGGCCCCCCACGTTCGGATTACTTTCTCGTCGATTTCGAACTTACGGCGCTTGACCATGATGGCCAGGAAGCCTTCCAGGTCAGCGGCCCCCTGCTCAGCCGCCATCCCTATCTGGGCAGCATCACCATCGAGCAACCGGCCTTTCGCTTCCCCACGGCCGGTTCCGAGCCCTGGACCGCCCACGCCGAACACGCCTGGGCCTCGGCCAATGCCAGCCAGTTGCGTCTGGACGGCGACGTGGTTCTGGATGCGCCCTCCGACGGCACGCAAGAATCCATGGTTTTTCGTACCGACTGGCTGGATGTGTTTCCCCGCGAACGCCGTGCTGCGACCGATGCCATGGTCGTGTTCGACTCGCCACGCTCTATACTGCAGGGCCGTGGCTTTCGCATCGACATGCACAGCCGCAGCTACCAGCTACTCAACGAGGTAAGCGGTCACTATGCCACCCCTCTTTCCCACCCGAATCCTTGAAATCACCTGCCTGGCGCTGGCCTCCAGCCTGCTTCTGGTCAGCCTGGACAGCTCCGCCCGCTCGACTGATCGCGAGCAGGAACTGATGGTCAATGCCGGCGGCCTGGACGGCATGATCGATCCCGACGGGGACACCATCCTGACCGAGGTCACCATCCAGCAGGGCAGCCTGCGCATTGAAGCCGGGCGCGCCACCGTGACCCGCAAAGCCGGGGACGTCACGCGCGTATTGCTGGAAGGCTCACCGGCCTCCCTGCAACAGGAAAACGATGATGGTCAACTGATGCGGGCCCAGGCCCAGCGCATCGAATACGGCACCAACGATGAAACCGTGCTGCTGGTCGGAGCCGTGCACATCAATCAGGGTCGCGACGAATTCCGTGGCGAACAGGTGCGCTATGACACCCGCAATGGCCGCATTACCGGGGAAGGCGGAACCAACAACCGCATCCAGCTCATCATCCACCCCAAAACCCGGACCACGGCAGACTGATGCTGTCGGCCCAACACCTGCACAAGCGTTATCGCGCACGGGAAATCGTCAAGGACTTCGGTCTTGATGTCGCCCCAGGCGAGGTCGTCGGCCTGCTGGGCCCCAATGGTGCCGGCAAGACCACCTGTTTTTACATGATCGTCGGTTTGATCGCCGCCGATGGCGGGCAGATCCGGCTCGACGAGGAAGACATCACCCTGCTGCCAATGCACCAGCGGGCCCAGCGTGGCGTCGGTTATCTGCCCCAGGAGCCTTCGATATTCCGCCGTCTGACCGTGGCCCAGAATGTCATGGCGGTGCTGGAACTGCGCCCGGATCTGGACACGCAGGGGCGCGAAAACGAGCTTCTGGCACTGCTGGAGGAACTGCAGGTCGCCCACGTCGCCGACCAGCGCGGGTCCAGCCTGTCCGGCGGCGAACGCCGGCGCGTGGAAATCGCCCGCGCCCTGGCGGCACAGCCGCGTTACATGCTGCTGGATGAGCCCTTCGCCGGTGTCGACCCGATTTCGGTCGGCGACATCCAGAAGATCGTGCAACACCTGAAGGCCCGCGGCATCGGGGTCTTGATCACCGATCACAACGTGCGCGAGACCCTGGGCATCTGCGATCGCGCCTATATTTTGAGCGATGGCACGGTGCTCGCACACGGCAATCCTGAAGAATTGCTCGCCAACCCGGACGTTCGTCGGGTATATCTAGGAGAAAGTTTCCGGATGTAAGGGCCAGGTCGCCTTGAAACCGATCCTGCAAATCCAGCTTGGACAAAGCCTCACCCTGACGCCACAACTGCGCCAGGCCATCCGGCTGTTGCAGATGTCCAGTATCGAACTGGAACAGGAAATCACCCTGGCGCTGGAATCCAACCCCCTGCTCGAACGCCTGGACGAGCCCACACCCGAACCGGCCGCGCCCGAAGAAAACAACTCGGCCGAAGACGCGCCCGGCGAAATCGAAGAAGACCCGCTCGACCTGCCCGACTGGGACGATGGTGGCGGCAGCGACACCCGCACCCATGATGACTGGATCGAACATCCTCAGGCCCAGGCCGAGGAAGACCTGCACGATCACCTGCTGTGGCAGCTCAACCTGACGGCCCTGTCGGCGCAGGAACACGCCATTGCCATGACCGTGATCGATGCCATCAACGAAGACGGCTATCTCACCGAAACCCTGGACGATCTGCGCAAGACCCTGTTGCCCGAAATCGAGTCCAGCAACGAGCAGATCGAGCGGATTCTGGGAAAAGTGCAGTGTTTCGACCCGCCTGGAGTAGGCGCCCGTTCGCTCTCCGAATGCCTGTTGCTGCAACTGGCCCAACATGAAAGTGATCCGGTGGTGGAGCTGGCCCGCGTCGTAGCCCGCGACCATCTGGAGACCCTGGCCCGCTCCGGACCAGGGCAATTGGCCACGCAACTGCGTCAGGAACCGGCGCTGATGGACAAGGCCGTGCACTGCCTGCGTTCGCTGGATCCCCGTCCCGGTGCGGCCTTTGCCAGGGAGCAGGCCGAATACATCATCCCTGATGCCCGCGCCGTGCATCGCCAGGGTCACTGGTACGCCGTCCTCGGCCCCGGCTGTCGCCATTATCTGGGCATCAACCACCACTACCAGGCCTTGATCACCAGCGCCAGCAAGGAAGACGCCAGCTACCTGCGCAACCAGTTGCAGGAAGCGCGCTGGCTGATCAAGAGCCTGGAAACCCGCGCCGATACGGTCCTGCGGGTGGCCGAAACCATCGTGGCCCGGCAGCGGGATTTTCTCGATTATGGTCCCGAGGCCATGCGCCCGCTGGTCCTGCGCGAGGTTGCCGAAGAACTGGAGCTGCACGAATCCACGATTTCCCGGGTCACCACGCGCAAATACCTGCACACCCCGCGCGGCACCTTCGAGTTCAAGTATTTCTTTTCCAGCGGTCTGGCCACCGTGGATGGCGGCAGCGCTTCCAGCACTGCCATCCAGGCCATGCTCAAACGCCTGATCGATCAGGAAAACCCGGGCAAGCCCCTGTCCGATGCGGCCCTGGTCAAGGCCCTGGCCCGGGAGGGCGTGAGCGCGGCCCGACGCACCGTGGCAAAGTATCGCGAAGCCATGAATATTCCCTCTTCAAACGAACGCAGGCGCCTGGGATGAACACCGTGCCCTTGCTTTTACCTGGTCTTAACGCCACCTGCGTTATTGAAGTCATGTGCGTGCAGCGCACAACCACCCCGCCCGGCAACTGACTGCCGGGTACCCGCCGCAAGGCAAAAACAGGAGGTATGTCATGCGTATCGAGGTTGTCGGACATCAAATCGAAGTCACCCCGGCACTGAAGGAGACCGTACTGAGCAAACTGGCCAAACTGGAACGACATTCCGAGGATCTCATCGACGGTCGGGTCACGCTCACGGTGGAACGCCTGCTCCAGAAGGCCGATGCCACCATCAATCTGTCTGGTCATACCATCCACGCCGAAGCGACCGATGCGGACATGTACACCGCCATCGACCAACTGCTTGACAAGCTGCTGCGCCAGATCGTCAAACGCAAGGAAAAGCCGCAGCGCCACCACCGCCCCGAACAAAGCATCCGCACCTCGGAAGCCGGTTGAAGCCGGCCCAGCGCCCGCCCGGATCGGGTGGGCGCTGTCCAAATGCGTCGCAACCGGCGACAATACGTGGTGAAGCCTTGATGTGAGCTCCGAGCACCATGCATCTACTCGATCTGTTGGCACCCACGCGGGTGCGCACGGATGTGCAGGCCAGCAGCAAGAAACGCTTGCTGGAACTGGCCGCCACGACCCTGGTGCAACCCAGTGATGATGGCGACCTGGAACGGCGCATCTACGACAGTCTGTGCGCCCGCGAGCGCCTGGGTTCAACCGCTTTGGGACACGGCGTGGCCATCCCCCACGGCCGCATCGCCGATCTGTCTACACCGACGGCGGCTCTTTTGAAACTGAACGATCCCCTGCCCTTCGAGGCCAGCGACGGCCAACCTGTCGACCTGGTTTTCGCCTTGGCCGTGCCCGAAAACTTCAATCAGCAACACTTGATGCTGCTGTCGCAACTGGCGGAAATGTTCAGCGATCAGGATCTGTGCCAGCGCCTGCGTGAAACTGGCGACAGCTCCGCCTTGTATACCGCGCTTTCCGACTGGCAGTTGGCGCACCTGGCGGCCTGAAAAACCATGCCCATTTCCGATGCGCCAACGCTGCCTGCCACGCCCGAGCCGGTTGCCAGTTCGCCTTCGCGGATCACGGCCCGGCAACTGTTCGATCAACTGGAGCAACGTCTGGGCCTGCGTTGGGTCGCCGGCCAACACGGTGAACAACGGGTCCTCGAATCGGTCAGTCACCTGCCCCGGCGCCCGGCCCTGGCCGGGTACCTCAACACGATCCACGCCAACAAGGTCCAGATCGTGGGCAGCGAGGAACTGGACTACCTCGACAGCATGGACCCGCTTCAGCGCAGCAATTCCCTGGGTCGCATCGTCAATGACACCCCGCTGGCTCTGGTCATCACCAAGGATCGCGAGCCGCCTGCCGACCTCCTGGCTGCGGCCAACGCTTCGGACATTCCCTTGTGGGTTTCCAACCAGCGCGGGCACGAACTGCTTACCTACTTCCAGTATCACCTGGCCCGGGCCCTGGCTCCGCGTATTTCCCTGCACGGGGTATTCATGGAGGTGCATTCGATCGGGGTCCTGATCACCGGAGAATCCGGTCTGGGCAAGAGCGAGCTGGCCTTGGAGCTTGTCTCCCGTGGCCACCGTCTGGTCGCCGATGATGCCCCCGAGTTCACCCAGATCGCCCCGGACATGCTCGACGGTGCCTGCCCCGAGATGCTCCAGGATCTGCTGGAAGTACGCGGCATCGGCGTTCTCAATATCCGCGAGATGTACGGCGACACCGCCGTCAAGCGCAACAAGTACCTGCGCCTGATCCTGCATCTGCAACGCCAGGACTTGTTGGCCACCAGTGCGGGCCACGAGATGGATCGCCTGTATGGCGATTGCGGCAGCCGGCGGATTCTGGATCTGGATATCCCGCAGGTCACCCTGCCCGTGGCCGCCGGTCGCAATCTGGCGGTGCTGGCGGAGGCCGCCGTGCGCGCCCATGTGCTCAGAAGCCGGGGCTTTGATGCCGCCCAGACCTTCATCGATCGCCAGGCCCACGCCATGCACAGGACCAACCGCCCATGACCCAGTCCACTTCCGGCCTGCTGATCATCAGCGGTCTTTCCGGCTCCGGCAAGAGCGTGGTGCTGCGCACCCTCGAAGACCTCGACTACTACTGCGTCGACAACCTGCCGGCTGAACTGCTGCCGCAATTTGTCGCCAACCTGGCCGGTGACACGCGCAGTCCTCCGCGCCTGGCTGTCGGCATCGACGTGCGCAATCGCCCGGAGGGTCTGCAGCAATTGCCCCACGCCCTGGCCAAGGTCGGCGGCATGGGTTACCAGCATCAATTGTTGTTCCTGGACACGGCCGACGACATCCTGCTGCGCCGTTACAGTGAAACCCGGCGCCGCCATCCTCTGGGCACCGAAGGCACCTCCCTGGCCGACGCCATCGCCCTGGAACGCCAGCGCCTGCGCCCCCTGGCCGCCATCGCCGACCGCATTCTCGACACCAGCGCCTTGAACGTACACCAGTTGCGCCGCTGGATCGTCACCGAACTGGTCAGCGACGTGCATCCGAACTTGTCCCTGCTGGTGCAATCGTTCGCTTACCGCAACGGTGTTCCCGGTGATGCCGATTTTGTCTTCGACGTGCGCTGTCTACCCAATCCACACTGGGATCCGAGTCTGCGTCCGCTGTCTGGGCGTGACGACGAAGTGCGCGATTACTTTGAAAACCAGTCCGAGGTCCAGGACTACCTGGCCCAGACCTCGACTTTTCTGGATCAATGGTTGCCGCGTTTTGAAGCCGGCACCCGCAGCTATGTCACCATCGCCTTCGGCTGCACCGGTGGCCGGCACCGCTCGGTCTACTGTGCCGAATGGCTGGCTCGACACTGGCGTGATCAAGACCGAGATGGCGTGGTGACCTTCCATCGCGAGCTGGGCTGATCCGGCCCAAGCAGATCTATCCACAAACAAGCCGTCGAGCCCAAACCACCCGGACCAGGCTGGCGCGCGCCGCTTCCTGAATCCCTACGACCATGCGTACTGGTACGCACAACACCAAGCCCTTGCCCTGGGCGCAGCTTGTCGCTGCGCCCAGGGAAAATCATTGATCGGTCGTTGCATCCGGGGATGACGCATCACCCGACTCGGGGCTTTCTGCATCCGCATCGGCTTCGTCGTCGTCGACATCCTCTTCCGGCGGTACCACCTGCAAGCTGGCCAGGTATTCATCCTGGCCCAGCCGGATCAGGGTCACGCCCTGGGTGTTGCGGCTGACGCGGGAAATCTCGCTGACGCGGGTACGCACCAAGGTGCCGCCATCGGAAATCAGCAGAACCTCATCGCCGGTGTGCACCTGTACCGCACCCACCAGGGCGCCGTTGCGTTCGCTGCACTGGATACCGATCACGCCCTGGGTACCGCGACTCTTGCGTGGGTATTCGGCCAGCGGAGTGCGCTTGCCATAGCCATTGGCGGTGGCGGTGAGGATGTAGTCGATGCCGACATCGTCTTCGCCGTTGTCGACCACGACTTCGCTGCCTTCGATCTCGATCACTTCGTCGGCGTCATCCCCGGCATCGGGGACATCGCCGGCGCTGGCGGCCACGATCAGGCTGACCACGTGCTCACCTTCAGCCAGACGGATACCCCGCACACCGGTTGCGGTACGGCCCATGGAACGCACCGCTGATTCGGCAAAGCGCACGGTCTTGCCATTGCTGGCAAACAGCAGGATATCGTTGCTGCCATCGGTCAACTGGGCATCGACCAGGGCATCGCCCTCATCCAGATTGATGGCAATCTTGCCGCGCTGCAGGCGGTAGGCATATTCGGTCAACGGGGTCTTCTTCACCGTGCCCTTGACGGTGGCAAAGAACACGTAGCGATCCTCGGCGTATTCGCGTACTGCCTGGACTGCCTGGATATGCTCGCCCTGCTCCAGGGCCACGAAGTTGATGATCGGCCGTCCGCGCGCATTGGGGCCGGCTTCGGGCAACTGGAACACTGGCAGCCAGAACACCCGCCCGGCGCTGGTGAAGGCCAGCAAGGTGTCGTGGGTATTGGCGATCCAGAGCTGGTCGATGGAATCTTCGTCCTTCATCGCCGTGGCCGAACGCCCGCGACCACCGCGACGCTGGGCGCGGTAGGTGCTGACCGGCTGGCGCTTGACGTAACCGCCGTGGGACAGCGTGACCACCATGTCCTCGGGGGCGATGAGGTCGAGGATGTCGAGGTCTTCTTCGCTTTGACGGATCTCGCTGCGACGCGGATCGTTGTACTGGTCCTTGAGGTTGCGCAGCTCGGTGCGGATCACCTCCAGCAGGACTTCCGGATCTTCCAGAATCTCGATCAGGCCACGGATCGTTTCCAGTAGCACCCGGTATTCGTCGGTCAAGCGCTCCTGCTCCAGCCCGGTCAGGCGATGCAGGCGCATTTCCAGGATCTGCTGGGCCTGAACCTCGGTCAATTGGTATCCGTTGGCCAGCAAACCCACGCCGGCAGGCAGGTCTTCCGGGCGTGAATCACTGGCTCCGTCCGTCCCCAACAAGGCCCCGACCATGCCCGGCTGCCAGGTGCGCGCGAGCATGCGTTCCTTGGCCACCTGCGGGTTTTCCGAAGTCTTGATCAGTTCGATCATGGCGTCGATATTGGCCAGCGCCACGGTCAGGCCTTCGAGGATATGGGCGCGGGCACGGGCCTTGCGCAGCTCGAAGATGGTCCGCCGCGTGACCACTTCCCGGCGGTGACGGATAAAGGCCTCCAGGATCTGCTTCAGGTTCAACAGACGGGGCCGGCCATCGACCAGAGCCACCATGTTGATGCCGAACACCGATTCCATCGGGGTTTGCGAATACAGGTTGTTGAGCACCACATCGGCGGCATCGCCGCGCTTGACCTCGATGTAGATGCGCATGCCGTCCTTGTCGGACTCATCGCGCAGCTCGGAGATGCCCTCGAGTTTCTTTTCCTTGACCAGCTCGGCGATCTTTTCGATCAGCTTGGCCTTGTTCACCT
>CAYRJS010000080.1:1565-10567 GCA_964424535.1 uncultured Aquimonas sp. | reverse complement strand
CGACCCCCGGCGTGACAGGCCGGTATTCTAACCGACTGAACTACCACTCCGCGCTATGACGCTGCTGGGTGCTTGTGGTGGGTGCTGAGGGTTTCGAACCCCCGACCCTCGCCTTGTAAGGGCGATGCTCTACCGCTGAGCTAAGCACCCGGCAAAGACGACTAGTTTACAGCATCCTTCAGCGCTTTACCAGCCTTGAAGGAAGGAACTTTCGAAGCCTTGATCTTGATGGTGTCGCCAGTGCGCGGATTGCGCCCGGTACGAGCCGCACGCTTGCGCACTTCAAAGGTGCCAAAGCCCACCAGGGACACATTGTCACCCTTCTTGAGGGCCTTCTTGATGGTTTCGATGACCGCATCGACGGCGCTGGCGGCATCGGTCTTGGACAGTTCGGCGGAAGCGGCAACAGCCGCGATGAAATCAGCCTTGTTCATTTGTTTGTTCACTCCAGGTTGCGAATCCACAGGTCTCGCGGTTTGATTTGATTGGGTGGCCGGTTGCCATGCACACACATGACGCAGCGACCGGTCAGTTGCACGCGACCATGCATCCTGCAGCGGCCAGCGGTAGCGCGAATTTATACCAGCGCAAACCACCCCGTGCAACACGTGTTTTCCTTGTGCCATGCGGTTTTCAGCGGTTTTTCCGAAGACGCATATTTCCCTGCAAAGGTCAAGCGGCACATCCATCGCGCAGATCAGTGCGCGCGCGTCGCCGGCTGCCTGGCTTTGCCACGTGCCGCAACCGCAGGTTCATCGAGTGCGGGAGCAGTCCGGCCCAGCGGTTCAACCAGAGCCAGATCAAGCACTTCGTCGATCCAGCGCACCGGCACGATCTTCAAACCCTTCGTGACATTGGCAGGAATGTCCGCCAGATCCTTTTCGTTTTCCTGCGGAATGATCACGGTACGGATACCACCGCGCAGGGCCGCCAGCAATTTTTCCTTCAAGCCGCCGATGGGCAATACCCGTCCGCGCAGGGTGATCTCGCCGGTCATCGCCACATCGGCCTTGACCGGTACCCGCGTCAGCGCCGAGACCAGGGCCGTGCACATGGCGATGCCGGCACTGGGCCCATCCTTGGGCGTGGCCCCTTCGGGCACGTGTACGTGGATGTCGTGCTTCTGGTGAAAATCCGCATCGATGCCAAAGCGTTCGGCACGCGCGCGCACCACGCTCAAGGCGGCCTTCACCGATTCCTGCATGACATCGCCCAACTGGCCGGTGTGTTGCAGACCGCCCTTGCCAGGCATCAACGCGGCTTCGATCTGGAGCAGATCACCACCCACCTCGGTCCAGGCCAGGCCTGTCACCAGGCCCACTTCCGCCTGTTCTTCAGCCCGCCCGAAATCGTGACGACGCACGCCCAGGTACTTGCTGATGTTGGCCGGGGTCACCTTGATGCCTGTAGCCTTGGCGCGGCCCTTGCGGATCGGTTGTGGTCCTGCCAGGGCCAGATCCTTGACCACCTTGCGACAGATCTTGGCGATCTCGCGCTCCAGTCCGCGCACGCCGGATTCGCGCGTGTAATAGCGCACGATCTCGCGGATGACCTCGACCCCGATGGAAACTTCCTCGGGCTTGAGACCATTGGCCTTGAGCTGCTTGGGCACCAGGTACTGGGTGGCGATATTGACCTTTTCATCCTCGGTATAGCCGGGGATGCGGATCACCTCCATGCGGTCGAGCAAGGGTCCAGGGATATTGAGCGAGTTCGCGGTAGCGATGAACATGACCTCGGACAGATCCAGGTCAACTTCCAGATAATGGTCGTTGAAGGCATGGTTCTGCTCGGGATCGAGCACTTCCAGCAGGGCCGAGGCCGGATCGCCGCGAAAATCGCTGCTGAGCTTGTCGATCTCGTCCAGCATGAACAAGGGATTGCGGGTACCGGCCTTGCTCAGGTTCTGTACCAGACGCCCCGGCAAGGAACCGATATAGGTGCGCCGATGGCCACGAATCTCGGCCTCGTCACGCACCCCGCCCAGACTCATGCGCACGAACTTGCGATTGGTCGCGCGAGCGATCGACTGGCCCAGCGAAGTCTTGCCCACGCCCGGCGGTCCGACCAGACACAGGATCGGGCCTTTCATCTGCTTCACCCGTGACTGCACGGCCAAGTATTCAAGGATGCGCTCCTTGACCCGTTCCAGGCCGTAGTGGTCGGTATCGAGCACGCCCTGGGCCGCCTTGAGGTCGCGGCGGACCTTGCTGCGCTTGCTCCAGGGCACACCCAGCAGCCAATCCAGGTAATTGCGCACCACAGTCGCTTCGGCCGACATCGGCGCCATTTGCCGCAGTTTGCCCAGCTCGGCCCGGGCCTTGGCTTCCACGGCCTTGGGCATCTTGGCCTCGGCGATCTTGCGGGTCAGCTCATCTGGCTCGCCGGTCTGTTCGTCGAGTTCGCCCAGTTCCTTCTGGATCGCCTTCATCTGCTCGTTGAGGTAGTACTCGCGCTGGCTCCGGTCCATCTGCGACTTGACCCGGCCACGGATGCGCTTTTCCAGTTGCTGCACATCGATTTCGCCATCGACGAAACCGAGCAGGGCCTCCAGGCGCGCGCGTACGTCGAGGTTCTCCAGCAGGGTCTGCTTGTCCTGCAGACGGATTGCCAGATGCGCGGCCACGGTATCAGCGACCCGGCCCGGGTCATCCAGGCCGGACAAAGTGGCCAGCAGTTCGGGCGGAATGCGACGATTGACCTTCACATACTGCTCGAACAGGGAAAGCAGGGAACGCAGGGTGACTTCCAGCTCCTTGGTTTCACCCACAACCTCGGGCACCAGCACATGGGCTATTGCCATCAGGCTGCCATCAACCTCGACGCAATCATCGATCGCAGCCCGTTCCAGGCCCTCCACCAGCACCTTGACGGTGCCATCAGGCAGTTTCAGCAACTGCAGGACCTGGGCGATGGTGCCCGTCTGATACAGGCCATCAGCATCCGGATCGTCGATTTCCGGGCTTTTTTGAGCCAGCAACAGGATGCGCTTGTCCTGCTCCATGGCCAGTTCCAGAGCCCGCATCGACTTGTCCCGCCCGACGAACAAGGGGATCACCATATGCGGATACACGACCACGTCACGCAACGGCAATACCGGCAGGCGCAACACCTCATCGAGGGTCGATTCTGACATTCCAACTCTCCATCATGGGGATGATCCCGCTATCGGGATCGGCTGAGACTTAGGTGGGGACGATACGCCCCCATGCAAGGTAGCTGACTTGCGGAAAAAAATGGCCCCGAATAACGGGGCCAGAATGAAAGCCTGTGTTTAAGTATCGTGCTGCGACTTTACGCTGCATCAGAATCGCATGAGCCAGGAGGCCTCGAACTCGGTCGTTGCCCCGCGGGCATAGGTTTGTGACGCAAAGGCCGGACCAGGACCGAGGAAGGCCATGGACGGCGCATAGCTGGCTGTCAGATGCATCTCGCCCCAGCTGCGCAAGCCGCGGTGATAGCCAAAGGTGACATTGGCGTTGGTGTACTCGGACTGCAGGGCCTGACGATACAGGGCTGCTGTGGGCGAAGGTTGCTGACGGGTGTTGTAGCGCAACGACCATTCACCCTGCCAGTGATCAGACCAGCGGCCTTCGGCCGAGTAAATGGTCAGGTCACGCCAGGCAAAGTCGGGAGCACTGCCATCGGCCATCAGCGAAAGCAGGCGGTCTGGCAAAACCGGGCTGGTGAACGGGGTGATCTGGCCGTAATAGACGCGCTCGATTCCCAGGCTCACGCTCAAGTTGCGCAGGGCCTGCCACTGCACCTGGGTACCCAGACGGGCGGGCAAATCGAAATCACCCGGCTCGGCATAGATGCCGTGCACGGATTCCAGTGCGTCCATGTCGAGCCTGGACTGGGCCGTCCACTGCCAGGCCAGACGGTCGGCCATCGGCAGGCGGTAATCCAGGCGCACGCCATGTCCGGATACGGTTTCACCACGCCAGGCGTCATTGCTGATACCTGGCACCGTGATGCCCGAGGAGATGCCAAAGCCCGGGGTGGCATATTGCTGCCGGGATACCAGTGCAGACACGGCAAAGCGGCCATGACTGCCGACATCCTGCTCATAGCTGGCGCCCAGAAAACGGCTTTGCAGGGGCGACAAGTGGACCGACAAATCCACGGCTTGCACCGAATTCAGGTTGGCGCCCGTACCGGCAACCTGATTCCAGGTCAGGCTCAAACTGTGGCGTGCACGGGATTGTTCCGATCCCCACGACAGACTCAGGGATTGCCCCGAAGAGCGGGAAATACCGGCAACATCGCGCAACTGCGGCGCCAACTGCGGCGCCGACGGAACTTCATTCCAGGAGTAATCAGGGGTCAGGCTGCGGCGGGCAAAATCATGCCAGGCTTCGGTTCCCTGGGCTGCTGCCAGCATCGGAAACAAGAGTGCCAAGCCCACGCTCCAAACGATCGCTCGTGGTGCGATAGTTTGTATTGCTGCCTTGGTCGAGACCAATGATGAGATGGTGTTCATGCAACCCAGCAGTGCCTAGTCGGCGGCAGTATGGTGAATAAACAACATCAAGTCAACGATGAAACCGGCGAAATTCCGCCGTTTATCGCCTGTTTTTGGGCTTCTGCCACAAAACCGGTGGCTGCCGTTGCAAAAAGGCAACGACAGCCACGAACCTTCAGACCCGACTCGCGATGGCCTTGGCCAAACCCAGGGTCGAACCGGTGCCGCCCAGATCCGGGGTCAAACCATCACGCGCCTCCAGGGTAGCCACGATTGCCCGGCGCAAGCGTCGGCAATCCTCCTCGCGACCCAGGTGACTGAGCATCTGTGCTGCACCCAGCATCAGCGCGATCGGGTTGGCCACGCCCTGGCCGGCGATATCGGGGGCCGAGCCATGTACGGCTTCGAAAATGGCCACCTTGGCTCCGATGTTGGCCCCGGGAATCAGACCCAGGCCACCGATCAGGCCGGCGCACAGGTCCGAGATGATGTCGCCAAACAGGTTGGTGGTGACGATCACGTCGAACTGCTCGGGCCGCATCACCAGTTGCATGGCGGTGTTGTCCACGATCATTTCATTGAATTCGATTTCGGGGTAGTTCGTTGCCACTTCGCGCACCACCCGCAGGAACAGGCCCGAGGTGGTCTTGAGGATATTGGCCTTGTGCACCGCCGTGACCTTGCGTCGACCGGTGGCACGAGCCAGTTCAAAGGCATGCCGGGCAATGCGTTCGGAACCCTTGCGGGTGATCTTCTGGGTCAGGGTGGCGGTTTCGCCATCGGCCGACAGCTCCATGCCTTCACCGATATAGGCCCCTTCCGTGTTTTCGCGCACGGTCAGGATATCGATGTTCTGGTAGCGCGAACGGGTATTGGGGAAGGACACGGCAGGGCGCACGTTGGCAAACAAATCAAAGCGCCGGCGCAGGGCCACGTTGATCGAGGAAAAGCCTTCGCCCACCGGGGTGGTCAATGGTCCCTTGAGCGCCACACCCAGTCGCTCGATGGTGTCCAGGGTGTGCTGGGGCAACAATTCACCTTGCTGCTCGAACGCGCGCAGACCGGCATCGACGAACTCGTAATCCAGGCCCAGGGCCATGGCATCGAGTACATGCAGGGTGGCTTCCATGATTTCCGGGCCAATGCCATCGCCGCGTATCACCGCAATCGTTTGCTTCATCAGGGGGACGATCCTTGTGTATTGACAGACCACGCGGCCTTGCCAGCCGCAATGAGCCCGCCATTATCGTTGATGCCCATGATCGGGTACAGTTGCGCCCATGCCTTACTTGCCCCGTCTTGCCCTCGCATTCAGTCTGTTCGTCGCCTTCGCGTCGAACGGACATGGCTTTGAGCCGGCACAAATCAGCTTGACCGGCGATGCCCACGATCAAGCCCAGATCGAAGTCACCGGCACCTGGCCCAATACCTGCCCGCCACAATTGCTGGAGGTCTCGCGCCAGGGCGCCGATCTGACGCTGCTGGCCACCCGTGAAGACGGCGGTTGCCAGCCGATTCCGACACCCTATGGCTTTTCCGGCCCTCTGCCCCAGGCGGCCAACCCCGACGAAGCCGGCATCATCTTGCGCACGCGCCTGCTGGTCAGTGATCAATTGCACGAATCCCCGATGCTGGCCGGCTTCGCCCTGCTCAGGGCCGAACCGGGCAATTTCGACAGCGTGCTGGAAACCGGCTTCTGGTGGGCCGAACAGGAAGGCCCTTTTGCCGCTGGGCCGGGACTGGGCCTGTCGCTGGAAAGCCAGGCTGACCTGATCAGCCTCAGCGTGATGGGCTACGACACCCACGGCAACGCCACCTGGTATTTCGGAGCCGGCACGCTCGAACACGGCATGGCCCAGCTCGAACTGGGTCGCTTTGACGGTGGCGCCGGCCCTTTCACGCCGTATGCGGCACCGGGCAACGTCGAATACAGCGGCACCGTGGCGCTGGAAATGCTGACGCCATCACGCGCCATCCTGTGGTTTTCGCGCATCGATGATGCCGACAATGGCGGCCTGGAGCTGCGCCCCCTGTCGATCATGCGCTTCCATTTTGCCCGGGAACCGGCCGACGCCCTGCTCGGACGCTGGCTGGTGGCCGGCGACACGCAAGGGCGCGCAACGCGCTGGGTCGAGTTCGTCCGCAGCGAAACCTACGAAGGCGGCTTCGTGCTGCACGACGCCGACGCCAGCGCCACGCTGCAATGCGACACCCCACCCGGCCAACCCGGCTCACCGCCGGCCATCTGTCGGATGGAAACCGCCGATGGCGATGCCATCGAGTTCACCGACATCGCCTTCCGCCGCCTCTCCGGCTGGGACAACGAGGCACGCCGTACCGTCGCATTCCGACTGGATTGACCGGCCAGGGCCTGCCGCCCTCACCCTGTCAAGGACGGATTCGGGGCCTCGCCGCAACACGGCCATTCCCTCTCGCCCACCCACCAACCGCCCGTAGCACGGAGCTTGCTCCGCTGCTCCCGGACAACGGCGCACGCAGGCCATGCGGAGGCGTGCCCGCTCCACTTGTCGCACCAAAATCTGAACAAAAAGCTAATTAAACGCCCACACCTGTCGAGTATGGTCGACCTGCTCCGTACCCCTCTCTGAATCGGTGCAAAACATCGCCCGATCATTTTCCCAACGAGGAGATCGACCCATGTCCAACCAATCCGGACTCACCCAAACACCCCTGATGGCCGCGCTCATGGTGCCGCTGCTGGGCTTGCTCATTTTCCTGTTCCTGCCGCACGAGGCGGCGGCGCGGGCGATGACGAGCATCAGCGCCGGGCAGGAACACACCTGCACCATCCACCTGGGCGCGGCCAAATGCTGGGGCCTCAACAACTTCGGCCAGCTCGGCAACAACAGCCTCACTTCCAGCGCCGTGCCGGTGCAGGCAACGGGCCTGTCCGATGGCGTCACGGCGGTCAGCACGGGCTTTTCCCACTCCTGCGCCATCCGCAACGGCGCGGCCCTGTGCTGGGGCCGCAACAACTTCGGCCAACTCGGCAACGGCGGCAGCGCCGACAGTTCCGTGCCGGTGCAGGTCAGCGGCCTCGGCAGCGGTGTGACCGCCATCAGTGCCGGCGATTACCACACCTGCGCCATCCACAATGGCCAGGCCAAGTGCTGGGGACACAACGGCAACGGCAAGCTGGGCAACAACAGCACCGTCAACAGTTCCACGCCGGTGCTGGTCCTCACTTTCCCGACCTTCCTTCCCCTTGCGAGCGCATCGGCGATCAGCGCCGCCGGCAACCACTCCTGCGCCATCCGCGACGGCGCGGCCTGGTGCTGGGGCTACAACGCCTCCGGCCAACTGGGCAGCGGTACCACCACCGACCAGCACACGGCATGGCCGGTTTCCGGCCTCGGCAACGGCGTCTCGGCGATCAGCGCCGGCCGGGATCACACCTGCGCCATCCGCGACGGCCAGGCCAAGTGCTGGGGATGGAACGAATTCGGCCAGCTCGGCGACGCCAGCACCACCGACAGCAGCGTGCCGGTGGATGTGTTCCCCGGCATCAACACCACGGCGATCAGCGCCGGCGCCGAGCACACCTGCGCCATCGCGGACAGCTACGCGACCTGCTGGGGCCGCAACAACTTCGGCCAGCTCGGCTTTGCTCCCTCCGACCCGGTCACCTCGCAGACCATCGTGTCGAGTTTGGGCCGTGGCGTGACGGCGATCAGTGCCGGTGGCGGCTACTCCTGCATCTTCCATCACGGCGTGGCCAAGTGCTGGGGACGCAACAACTTCGGCCAGCTCGGCAACGCCAGCACCACCGACAGCCCCGCCCCAGTGCTGGTGCAGGGCATCGCCAGCGCCATGACCGCGATCAGCGCCGGAGCGGATAACACATGCAGCATCTATTCCGATGCGGCCAGGTGCTGGGGATGGAACCTCTACGGCGAAGTCGGTGACGGTACGACCGACCCCAGGCTCACGACGACGCAGGTGCAGGGCATGGTCAACGGCGTGGCAGCGATCAGCACGAACGGCTACTCCTCCTTCTCTCAAAGCACCTGCGCCATCCACAACGACACAGCCAAGTGCTGGGGGTACAACGGCTCCGGCCAACTCGGCGACAACAGTCACACCTCCAGTTCCGTGCCGGTGTCGGTGTTTGGCCTTTCCAGCGGCGTGACGGCAATCAGTACCAGCACCACTCACAGCTGTGCTATCCGCAACGGCGCGGCCAAATGCTGGGGACGAAACTTCGATGGCTCGCTAGGTGACAACAGCACCGATTCGAGCACCGTTCCAGTGCAGGTAGAAGGTCTGACCAGCGGCGTGACGGCAATCAGCGGCGGCGACCGCCACACCTGTGCCATCCACAACGGCGCAGCCAAGTGCTGGGGACGCAACGACTACGGTCAGCTAGGCGACGACAGCACCTCCAACCGCGACGAACCGGTGCAGGTGGAAGGCCTCACCAGCGGCGTGACGGCGATCAGCGCGGGCGAACGCCACACCTGCGCCATCCACAACGGCGCAGCCAAGTGCTGGGGACGCAACAACTACGGTCAGCTAG
>CAYRJS010000080.1:0-1465 GCA_964424535.1 uncultured Aquimonas sp. | reverse complement strand
GCCATCCACAACGGCGCAGCCAAGTGCTGGGGACGCAACAACTACGGTCAGCTAGGCATCGGTGGCACCCCAGGCCCCGACGACTACGAGCCGATACCGGTGCAGGTGCAAGGCCTCAGCAGCGGCGTGACGGCGATCAGCGTAGGCCACAGGCATGTCTGCGTCATCCACAACGGCGCGGCCAAGTGCTGGGGGGACAATTCCTTCGGCCAACTCGGCAACGACAGCACCACCAACAGTTCCGTGCCGGTGCAGGTGAAGGGGCTAACCAGCGCCGTGACCGCGATCAGCGCGGGCGGTGCCCACACCTGCGCCATCCATGTGGGCTACCCGATGTTCCCATCATTCAGGGGGAAGTGCTGGGGTCTCAATGCAACCGGCCAGCTCGGTGACGGCACCACCACCAACAGCCCGGTCCCGGTGATGGTAATGCCCCCGGTTTTCGCGCCATCCATCTTCAAGGACGGCTTCGAGGCCTCGCCGTAACACGGCCACCCTCCCGCCAACGCCCGTAGTGCGGAACTCCGCGCTGCGGGCGCTGGTGGGTTCGCTCTGCGTCACGCCCGTGCAAGTGGGTCGTTTTCCCAGGGGCGGGCTTACGCATCCTGTGCCAGCAGCGGCTCCAGCTTGCCGGCGCGGTCCAGCGCCACCAGGTCGTCGAAGCCGCCGACGTGGGTGTCGCCGATGAAGATCTGCGGTACCGAGGTGCGTTTGGCGCGGGCCAGCATTTCCGCGCGCTGCGCCGGGTCTTCGTCGATGCGGATTTCTTCGGGCACCACGCCCTTGCGCGCCAGAAACTGCTTGGCGGACTGGCAATACGGGCAAACCCGCGTGGTGTACATCACGACTTTGTTCATGCGCTGGCTCCGTGTCCTGGATTGGTGCCATTGTCCCGCAGCACAGGGTTTACAGCCAGTTAACACGGATTTCCCGCACTCGCGCGATCATCGTCGTTCCCTCGCCGTACCGACCGCCCCACGATGAAACGCTGGTTGCTCTGCGCCGCCCTCTCCGCCGCCCTGCCGATGGCGCTTGCCCAAAGCGTGGCGACGCTGCCCGACATGGGTTCCTCGGCCGGTGAACTGCTCACTCCGGCGCAGGAACGCGCCTACGGCGGCATGATGTTGCGCCAGTTGCGCGGCTACGGCCTGGTGCTGGATGACCCGTTGCTGGAGGGCTACCTCCAGAGCCTGGGCTATCGCCTGGCCTCGCGCAGCGACCGCCCCAGCCAGCCCTTCACCTTCTTCCTGATGCGCTCGCGCCAGATCAACGCCTTCGCCACCATCGGCGGCTACATCGGCGTCAATGCCGGGCTGATCCTGACCGCCGAGCGTGAGGACGAACTGGCAGCCGTGCTGGCACATGAAATTTCCCACGTTACCCAGCGCCATATCCTGCGCGCGGTGGAACAGGCCCGACGCGACCAGTTGCCGATCATGCTGGGGATGCTGGGCGCCATCCTGGC
>CAYRJS010000079.1:5548-10660 GCA_964424535.1 uncultured Aquimonas sp. | reverse complement strand
GCGCTGTCGTGCGGATGATGCTTTCCCGGCCCTTCAATGGCGCAGCTCGCGCCGTATGCAGCCTAGCGTCGATCAGTCCGCTTCATCTTTCAGGCCTTGCCATGCACCGGGCATCGGTGGCCTATCGGAACTACTTGTCCATGTCGTTTGCATCCCTCGGGCTCTCGCCCGAACTGGTTCGTACCCTCGAACAAATTGGTTACACCAACCCGACTCCCATTCAGCAGCAAGCCATCCCCTTCGTTCTGGAAGGCCGCGATGTGCTGGCCGGCGCCCAGACCGGCACCGGCAAGACGGCTGCGTTTTCATTGCCGATGCTGCAGCGCCTGGCCGCGTCCGCCAAACCCCAGGGACGGCGGGTGCCGCGGGCCTTGATCCTGACGCCGACGCGCGAACTGGCGATCCAGATTCAGGACAATCTGCGTGCTTACGCCAAGGGCAGTCGTCTTGTCAGCACCTTGATCTTTGGCGGTGTCAGCATGGGTCCGCAGATCGACGCTCTGCGTCGTGGCGTTGATATTCTCGTGGCCACGCCCGGGCGTCTGATCGATCATGTCGGCCAGGGCAATCTGTCCTTGTCGACAATCGAAACGCTGGTGCTGGATGAGGCCGACCGGATGCTGGACATGGGCTTTTTGCCGGCGATCCGTCGCATCATGACCATGCTGCCGGCACAGAACCGGCAAACCCTGCTGTTTTCGGCCACATTCGCACCCGAGATCAAGGCCATCGCGCAGCAGTTCATGCGTGATCCGGTCGAGGTTCAGGTCACCCCGAAAAACAGCGTGGTCGCCACCATCACCCATCGCGTGCATCCGGTCGATGCCAGCCACAAGCGCGATTTGCTGCTGCATCTGCTGGCCCAGGACAGCCGCCGTCAGGCGCTGGTTTTTACCCGTACCAAACACGGTGCCAACCGCTTGTCCGAGTTCCTGGAAAAGGCCGGTTTGCGCAGTGCCGCCATCCATGGCAACAAGTCGCAAAGCGCGCGCGTGAAGGCGCTGGATGGTTTCAAGAGCGGCAAGGTCACGGTCCTGGTGGCCACTGATATCGCCGCCCGCGGCATTGATATCGAAGACCTGCCGCTGGTGGTCAATTTTGATCTGCCGACCTTGGCCGAAGACTATGTGCACCGCATTGGCCGCACCGGTCGCAACGGCAATGAAGGTGAAGCTATTTCCCTGGCAGCGCCGGAAGAAGGGCCGTTGTTGCGCGATATCCAGCGTCTGCTCAAGCAGGACCTGGAGCAAGTGACGATTGCCGGCTTCGAGCCATCACAAGCCTTGCAACTGGATGGTTCCCTGAAAATGGCGCGTCGCCCCGGGCATACCCAGGCCCAACGCCGGGCCCGGCCATCAGCGCCACGCGGATCCCGATCCAAGCCCGGCAATGCTCCCAAGCATGCAGGTCGGAATCAGGAAAACTCCCGCACCAGGACGCACAAGCCACGGCGCGTGAGCTGATCCTCAGCGGTATTTGTCCACGATCACGGTGGTAACCAAGTCGGCACCGACGTTGACCGTGGTACGCATCATGTCGAGCAGGCGATCGACGCCGATGACGATGCCGATGCCTTCCGGGGGCACACCGAAACTGGCCAGAAGGCCGGCAATCAGGGGCAAGGAACCGCCCGGGATGCCGGCCACGGCGACGGCGCTGAGTACCGAGAGCATCATCAAGACGACTTGCTGGGTCAGCGACAGGTCCATGCCAAAAACTTGGGCCACGAACAACACCACGCAGCCTTCAAACAGGGCGGTGCCACTCATGTTCATGGTGGCGCCCATCGGCAGCACGAAGCCGGCGGTACTGGTGCGCACCTTCAGGTCATCGCGGGCGGCCTTGAGCGAAGTTGGCAAGGTGGCATTGGAAGAACTGGTGGAAAAGGCCGTGATCAGGACCGGGCGCACGCGCTTGAAGAACTCCAGCGGTGACTGTCGCGCCAACACCTTCAACCAGACCGACATGGTGCCGAACAGATGGATGGTCAGGGCGATGGTGCAACCAATTACGAAGGTCGACAGTGCCCACAGCACGTCCAGACCAACCTTGACGATCACGCTGTAGATCATCGCCGGCACGGCATATGGTGCCAGACGCAAGGCGAAATCGACGATCTCGGTCATCAAAGTGGTGATGGTGTCGAGCACATCCTGGATCGATTTCTGTTTGCCTTCGGGCAGGCGTGTGGCTGCGGCCCCGACCAGAATCGCGAACAGGATCAACGGCAGGACGTCGCCCAGGGCGGCCCGGCTATTGCCGGTAATGGCTCCGATAAGGTTGCGTGGCATGAACATGTCCACCAGCAGAGACAAGCTCAAGCCTGGGCTCTCGGCTTTGCGCTCAATCGCCTGCTGCGCGGTGGCACCGTATTCCTGCATCAACTGGGTCATCGCCTCCGCCGGAATCTGCCCGCCGGGCTGGAGCAGGTTCATCATCAGCAAACCGATACCGACCCCGATGATCATGTTGGCGGCAAACAGCAGGAAGGTGCGCAGGGCCAAGGGTCCCAGGCGGCTGAGGTTGCCCAGCTGCACGATGCCCGAGGCCAGCGAGGCGAACACCAGCGGAATCACCACGAAGAACAGCAAGCGCAGGAACACCTGTCCGAAAGGATCGAACACCCAGGTGGAAACCTTCTGCATGAAGTCCAGGGTCGGCGGATGCAGTTGGCCGATGCCCAAGGTGATGACAGCGGCAATGATGCCCACCACCAGACCAACGAGGATACGGGAGGCAAGCGACATGGGGGTCTTGGTCATGGGCGCAACGGGAAACGCGTTTTAGGCACGGGTTGCCAAGGGTAACTGATCACGTGGATACGGTCAGGGCCCGGTGTGGGAACGTCCGCTCCAGAGGCCCAGGCTGATGCGGTCACGATCTTCCAGATCGCGTCGGGTCTGCACCTGGGCGAAGCCAGCCGCCTGCAGCAGCTCACGCACGGCCGCGCCTTGATCCAGGCCGTGTTCCAGAATCAGCCAACCATCCCTGTGCAGATATGGGCCGGCCCCGACAATGATCTGACGGATTGCATCCATGCCATCGGGTCCGCAGGACAAGGCCATATCTGGTTCAAAGCGCAGATCACCTTGCTGCAAGTGGGGGTCGTCATCGGCGACATAGGGTGGATTGCTGGCAATCAGGTGAAAACGCATCCCCTGCACGGGTTCAAACCAGCTGCCACAGCGAAATTCGACGTTGGCAACCGCATTGCGTTCGGCATTGCCGCGGGCGATCGTCAGCGCCGCTTCACTGGCATCGGTGGCGAGGATCCGGGCTTGTGGTCGCTCCCGGCCCAGGGCCAGGGCAATGGCACCACTGCCGGTACCCAGATCGGCCACGCACCGGTCCTGATCCGCCGGCAGGTACTCCAGGGCCACCTCCACCAGCAATTCGGTTTCCGGGCGGGGCACCAGGGTAGCCGGACCGACGATAAGGTCCAGGGTCCAAAATCCGGCACGACCGAGGATGTAGGCCACAGGCTCGCCCTGCTTGCGCCGCTCGATCAATTCGTCCAGACGGGCCTTGATCTGTGCCTCGATAGGCTCGTTGGCATGGGTGAACAGCCAGGCCCGATCGACGTCCAACACGTGCTCGAGCAACAGTTCGGTTTCGCGGCGCGCATCGGGACCCGCTAGACGACTGGCAGCCTGACGTACGACGTCGGCAATCGTGGCAGAACCCGAATGGGCTGGTGTTTGCGGCATGATAGTCCCATGCATTCCCGGTTATCCCCGCATTATCACCCAAGCACGGGGCCGCGTGACTTCGGCGAACTGATCCTGGCCAGTGGTCGCCTGTGGTTGGCCAGCCTGCGCTTCATTTGGCGCGAGGCCCTGCTGGCGTCATTCTTGCCCGTTTTGCCTTTGCTGCTTTGGTGGTGGTCCAAGCGCAGCCGGTTTGATGGGGCCGTTCCCGAAGCCTGGCTGGATCCGGGACTCTGGCAATTCGATGCGTTCGGGCTGGTGCTGACACTGACAACGAATATTCTGGGTCTGGGCTTCTGGCTGATCATCATGCAGCGCCAGGGCCTGTTGGCGCGTGGCCTTGGCGATCAGATCCAAGGTGCGGAATCAGCCTGGCGCCACTTGCCCCAAGCCCTGGTGGCCAGCGTCAGTTATACCGTCCTGATGCTGCTGGCACTGGCTCCGGTCGGTGTCGCCGCCTGGTTCGGCAGTGTCGGTGAGGAACCCATCCTGGCCTTGCTATATCTGTTGATCGGGCTGTTGCTTGCGACCGTACCACTGACCTGGGTTTCCATCGCGGCAGTGTTCATCTATCCGCCGATCCTGCTTGATCGATGCGGCGGTCTGGCTGCCCAGAAATGGAGCTTCCGGCTGGTGCGCGGCCACTGGGTCCGTTGTGCCGGCTTGCTGTCGTTGACCATGTTCAC
This sequence comes from uncultured Aquimonas sp., assembly GCA_964424535.1. GTDB lineage: Bacteria > Pseudomonadota > Gammaproteobacteria > Xanthomonadales > Xanthomonadaceae > Denitratimonas. The sequence goes on along the minus strand of CAYRJS010000079.1, from coordinate 6,267 downwards.
CAGTCTTGGCCTGCTGGGTACGGTAGGCGCCCTGCCCTTCGCGTTGACAGGCATTGCTGCCTTTGCCGAAGCCGGCCCTGATGCCCTGCTGCGGCCAGGCTGGCTGGTGTTCGGGCAACTGTTGAGTACGCCGTTTGCCGCCGTTTGCCTGCCCCTGGCTACGGCGGGTTACATGGTCTGTTACGAAGACCTGAGGTGGCGCCAGCCGGGCATGATCAACCCAGAATCAACAGGACCAACTGGATAGCGCAGGCCAGCAGGAAGCCGGACAGGAAAAACAGATAACTCAGGCGCAGCCACGGATATTTGTGCTGTGCCAGATACAGGCCTTGCCCATAAACATCGCGCGCTACAGCCTCATAAGGACGACCCGGTTGCAACACCTTGGCCAGTTCCTGAAAAAAGCGCTCCTGGCCCAGACCGGCAAAATGGCCAAAGAACAGGACGTTGAAATAAGGCGGCAAAGAACCTGTTGGAGCCTCGTGCTTGCGGTACTTGGGCAGCACGGCAAGGATGGCCAGCAACAGGGCCACCAAGGTGAACACGGCCAGCACCGCCATCGCGATGCGGTATTCCGGATCGGCTGCACGCCCCAAGGCCAGAGTCAGCACGATGGAGGAAACGGTGATGATCATGTTGGCCTTGGCATCGGCCATCATCGACAACTGCACGTGATGGCCCTGGACCATGCGCAGCAAATGATCAGCGGCGGAACGTTC
>CAYRJS010000079.1:0-5448 GCA_964424535.1 uncultured Aquimonas sp. | reverse complement strand
TCCGGGCTGGACAGGCTCTGCAGGCGATCAAATTCGTGACCACACTGGTTGCAGTGAAACGCATAAATAGGCACGTCAAAACTCCGCATTGAACAACGCGCCCGGACACGAACGCATCAAGTCAGCATGATTCGATGTTGCGGGCAGCATCGGGCAGTGTGGGGATGCCAGCATGAATTTCAAGCCACGGGCGTTCAAGGCCGTTCGAATTCTTCTTCCGGATCGGGTATTTGCAGTTCATCGGCACGCGGTCCGTCTTCATCGAGCACACCCGGGTTGCCTGATCGCGCTTCCCTCACCGCCTGCTGTTCGCTGGTTTCCCCGCCTAGATGGAAAATGGCGTAACCGGGCAGTACTACCTGGTTTCGGGCCATGCCGATGATCGTGCCATCGGCCGGTGAAACCAGTTCGCGTTCCCGGTCATTGATCGGGTCGATCACCACGCCCAGCACCTGCCCGGCTGCCACCAGGTCACCCAGTTGAACGTGACTGAGCAGCAGGCCGCCGACTTCAGCGCGAATCCAGCTGGAATCGTAGAACACCGGCCGGGTTTCATCCCAACTGGGCAGGTGACGGGTCATGCCCAGTTTGTGCAGCAAGGTGTACAAGGCTTGTACACCATGTGCGATTTCCTCCGGCTCCAGCTCGGCCGGACCACCCACTTCGAAGGTTACCGCCGGTATGCCCATCTCGGTGGCGGCCGTTCGCAGCATGCCGCGCGAGCCACGGCTGTGCAGCACGGCGGTGGCCCCGAAACCCCGGGCCAGTTCGCCAACGTCCGGACGACTGAGGTCGGCGCGAACCTGGGGCAGATTGCGTCGGTCGAACGAGCCGGTGTGCAGGTCCACCAAGGCGTCGCAATGCACGATGACCTCGGAAAACAGGCTGTAAGCCATGCGCGAGGCGATGCTGCCGTGACGAGAACCGGGGAAAAAACGGTTGAGGTCGCGGCGGTCCGGCAGATAGCGCGAGTTGCGCAGATAACCGGAAAGATTGACCAGGGGCACGGCCACGATGGTGCCGCCCAGATCGTCGGGTTCGACCGTGTCGGCCAGACGGCGCACGATCTCGATGCTGTTGAGTTCATCGCCATGCACACCGGCAGCCAGGCACAGGACCGGCCCTGGGCGCACACCCTGCAAAACCTGAACCGGAGTTCCCGGTTCGCTGCCGGCCAGGCCGATGCGGGCGTTCCATTCCAGGCGGGCCCGCTCGCCCGGTGCTACTTGCGATGCCAGAATCTGGAAAGGCTGACGTACTCGTGGCCCGATGAACTCGCTGCTGTCCGGATCGCCTGAAGGCAGCAAGGCTGGTGGTCCAACCAGGGCGTCTTTGTCGGCATTGGTTTCACCCTGGGCCAGGCTCAATCCGAGACCGATCAGGATCAGCGTACCGGCGACCAGTGCAGAGGCAAAAATCCGGCTCATGCGCGTGTGATGCCCCGGATGCGGATGTCAGCCGCGATCACAGTATCTGGGTCGTGCAAGACCAGGGTGGTATCAGACGGCATCGTGGTTCAGCCCTTGGCCTCGCAACGAGCGCACCGTCCGTGTACTTCCAGGGTCTGGGCCAGAGGCTGGAAACCCAGCGCCAAAGCCTGGCGTGCCAGCATCCGGCTGACTTCCTCGTCTTCCATCTCTGCGGCCCGACCACACCGGTTGCAGATCAAAAAGGGAGCCGAATGGGGCTTGCGTGGCTGGTGGCAACTGACAAAGGCGTTGATCGATTCCAGCTTGTGGATGAAACCGTTGTCGAGCAGGAAATCCAGGGCGCGATAGACCGTAGGTGGCGCTGCCGCACCGACGCCGTCGTGCAGCAGGGCCATCAGGTCATAGGCCTTCACCGGCCGCTCGGCTGTGGCCACCAGATGCAGTACGCGCCGCCGCAACGGCGTCAGGCGCAGGCCGCGCTCGTTGCAGACCTGCGCCACTTCACGCATGAAGGCATCAAGCTCATGCACATGATCAGCGGGATGGATGCAGGGCTGGCGCAACAAGGTTTTCATGGCCATTGATCATAGCATCGACAGCCCTTGATCCTGCGGTCAACGCACGTGTGTACAGGCTTGGGTCACGTGGCCGAAGCTGGACCAGCCACGGGAATCTGGCCACTGGCGATGATGTTCAAAGCCACCTGCAGCCGTGCCAGCACCTGTTCGCGGCCACACAGGTACAGGGTATGGTCGATGGCGGGGGATACGGCGGTGCCAGTCACGGCCACGCGCAGGGGCTGGGCGACCTTGCCCAGGCCCAGTTCCAGTCGGTTGGCGATGTCGCGCAGGACGCCATCGATACTTGCCAGCGACCAGGTATCCAGTGCCGCCAGGCTGGTCCGGGCTGCTTCCAGCACGGCCTTGCCCGGCAACAGGTGCTTGGTCACGGCGGCGGCGTCCCAGGTTTCGATGTCGCCGTACCAGATGCGCGCGCGTTCGGCCATTTCCTTGAGGGTCTTGACCCGCTCGCGCAAGGCGACGATGACATCGACCGGGTCGGGTCCACGGCTGGGGTCGATGCCGGCTGCGCGTAGGTGCCAAAGCAGGTGCGGGACGATCTCCAGGGGTTCGTCGGTCTTGAGGTAGTGCTGGTTGATCCAGGCCAGTTTGTCGAAATCGAACCGTGAGGCAGCCTTGTTGACGTCTTCGACGCGGAAAGCCTCGATCATTTCCGGCATGGAGAAGATTTCCTGATCGCCATGTGACCAGCCCAGGCGCACGATGTAGTTGAGCAAGGCATGCGGCAGATAACCGTCGTCGCGATACTGCATCACGCCCACCGCGCCGTGGCGCTTGGACAGCTTGGCGCCGTCCGGGCCGTGGATCATCGGCAGATGGGCAAATTGCGGCGGGGTGGCATCCAGGGCGTGGTAGATGTTGATCTGGCGCGGGGTGTTGTTGATATGGTCCTCGCCCCGGATCACTTCGGTGATGCCCATGTCGATATCGTCCACCACCACCGCGAAGTTGTAGGTGGGGTGATCGTCCGAGCGCCAGATGATCAGATCATCAAGCTCCGCGTTGCTGATCTCGATGCGCCCGCGCACCTTGTCTTCGAACACCACGCTGCCTTCCAGCGGGTTCTTGAAACGGATCACCCGATTGGGATCGTCGCGGCGCGGTTCGATGCGCTCACGCCAGTAACCGTTGTAACGCGGCTTTTGGCCTGCGGCCATGGCCTCAGCCCGCATGGCCTCGATTTCCTCGCGGCTTTCATAGGCGTAATAAGCCTTGCCGGCCTTGACCAGGTCTTCAGCCATTTGACGATAGCGGTCGATGCGCAGGGTCTGGTAGAACGGGCCTTCGTCGTGCTCCAGCCCCAGCCAGTGCATGCCTTCGAGGATGGCATCCACCGCTTCCTGGGTCGAACGCTCGCGGTCGGTATCCTCGATGCGCAGGATGAATTGGCCGCCCTGACGACGGGCTTCCAACCAGCAGTACAAGGCCGTACGGGCTCCGCCGATATGCAGGAATCCGGTGGGACTGGGGGCAAAACGGGTGCGACAGGTCATGATGGGCGACAACGACAGGAACTGGCCGGCCATTCTACCGGGGTCACACGATGGATGGGTCAGGATCCACCGCTTCGACCCGGCAACGGCACCGGCATGTATCGAATGCAACCTGCGATTTCCGCTTTTTTCCATCGACGCGGACAGGCGTTACACTTGCACGTTCCTGTCGGAGGATCTTCCTCCATCATCTTCTCGTTTTCAGCCTGGAGTTCACATCCCATGATTCTGCGTTCCCTGCTCTTGACCAGCCTGTTGCTGCCGGCACTCGCGTTGGCCCAGGATGCCGCCCCCGTTGATCAAAACGCGAGCGCCGAAGCACCGGCAGCCGTCGTCAATCCGCGCGTGGCCCTGCACACCAATCTGGGTGACATCGTGCTGGAACTGGATGCCGCCAAGGCCCCCATTTCGACCGAAAACTATCTTTCCTACGTCAAGGACGGGTTCTACAACGGCACCGTCTTTCACCGCGTGATCGACAACTTCATGGCCCAAGGTGGCGGTTACACCACCGATCTGCAGCCCAAGCCGACCCGGGCCCCGATCCGCAACGAGGCCAACAATGGCCTGTCCAACCTGCGTGGCACCGTGGCCATGGCCCGGACCAACGACCCGCATTCGGCCAACGCCCAGTTCTTCATCAATCTGGTCGACAACCCGCGTCTGGATTTCGTCAGTGACCAGAACGGCATGACCTGGGGCTATGCCGTGTTCGGCAAGGTCGTCGAGGGTATGGACGTGGTCGACCAGATTCGCGCCATCCCGACCACCGGGCAAGGTCCGTTCCGTTCCGATGTCCCGACTTCTCCGGTGGTGATCGAGCGCGCCGAAGTGCTGGCTGCGGAGCCAGCCGCGGCGACGGACGACGAGAACGCCAGCGCCGATTCGGCCCAGTAGAGCCGACCTGTGGCGCGCAGCAGCCAATCCGGCGCTGGCGTGCGCGCCCTGTTCATCGCAGACCTGCATCTGGATCCTGCACGGGCGCAGATCACCGAACTGTTCCTGCGATTTTTGCGTGACGAGGCAGCTTCGGTGCCGGCCTTGTTCATCCTCGGCGATCTGTTTGAAGCCTGGATTGGCGATGACGATGATGCCGAGCTGGCGCAGGCGGTGGCTGCAGCGCTGAAAGCCGTGGCCGCCACGGGCACGCGCATCAGTTTCATCCGCGGCAACCGCGATTTTCTTGTCGGCACCCAGTACGCGGATCGGGCGGGTTTTGAAATCCTGCCCGATCCGTGTGTGGTCATCCTGGGTGGCGAGCCGGTCCTGCTGTTGCATGGCGATCTGTTGTGCCAGGACGATGTCGAGTACCAGGCAGTGCGTCGCCAAGTCCGCGATCCGGCCTGGCAACAAGCCCTGTTGGCACGTTCACTGGTCGAACGACGGGCGTTTGCGCAGGCTGCCCGCGCATCCAGCACCGCCCACCAGCAAGGCCTGGATTCACTGGCCATCACCGATGCTTCAGATACCACCGTGGAAGATTATTTTCGCCGCTATGGCGTCCAGCGCATGATCCACGGTCACACCCACCGCCCCGCCATCCATGACCTGATGGTCGACGGCGTGGCCCGCCAACGCATCGTGCTGGGTGATTGGTACGAACAAGGCAGCGTGCTGCGAGTTTTCGAGGATGGTCGGTTCGAGCTGGCCAAACTTGAGCACGAAGGCCAAGCAGCAGAACCTGGCCTGACCTGAAGCTGGTTCAAGCTGCGCGCAGACGTGCCAGCACCGGGGCTACTTGTGCTGCCCGGCCCAGCACATTCCCGACCTGTTCCAGTCGTGCTGCCAAGGTTGCGGCATCATCGGCACGCACCGTGGCATGGCCGGTCTTGCGCCCGGGACGTGGTGCCTTGTCGTAGTCGTGCCAGTGCGCGCCAGGTACGCGCAACAGGGCTTCGCGATCGGGCAATTCGCCGAGGAAATTCAGCATGCAGGACAGACCAC
>CAYRJS010000078.1:9406-10665 GCA_964424535.1 uncultured Aquimonas sp. | reverse complement strand
CCCGTGACGGCGATCTGGTGGTGTTTGCCGGTGCCGGTGACATCGGTCAGTTGGCTGCCAGCATGGTCGAGCGCATCCGGCAACAGGCCGATACGAAGGTGCAGTCATGAACGCACAGGTTCGTCGCATTGATGATCCGGCAAAGTTTGGCCGCGTGGCGGTGCTGCTGGGTGGCACATCCTCCGAGCGTGCGGTGTCTCTGGATTCGGGTCGTAACGTGCTCGAGGCTCTTCTGGCCAGTGGCATCGATGCCGTGGCCGTAGATGGCATTCCGGCCTTGATCGAAGCCTTGCAGCAAGGGCACATCGCGCGGGTCTTCAACATCCTCCACGGCAGTGTGGGTGGAGGTGAGGATGGCGTAGTGCAGGGCCTGCTGGAAGCCTGGAAGGTGCCGTATACGGGTTCGGGCGTTTTGGGTTCGGCCCTGGCCATGGACAAGGTGCGCAGCAAGCAGGTCTGGCAGAGCCTGGGTCTGCCCACACCGGCTTATCGGCGTCTGGCCAAGGGCGCGGACGTGCGTGAGGCGGCCAGGCAGTTGGGCCTGCCGGTAATCATCAAGCCCAGTTGCGAAGGCTCCAGCGTGGGCATCACGCGGGTGTTCGAGCTGGCTGACCTGGAGGCAGCGGTGGCTCTGGCCTCGCGCTATCCGGGTGAACTGTTGATGGAACAACTGATCGGCGGGCAAGGCCAGGGTGCGGGTGAGTACACCGTCGGCATTCTGGGTACGCGCGCCTTGCCCAGCATTCGCATCGTGCCGGCGGGTGAGTATTACGACTACCACGCCAAATACGTGGCTGAAGACACCCGTTACGACTGCCCGGGTCTGACTGGTGCGGCCGAACAGGCCATGGGTGAACTCGCCGTGGCGGCATTCCGAGCCTTGGATTGCCACGGTTGGGGTCGGGTTGATGTCATGCGTGACGAGCACGGCCGCAATTTCCTGCTGGAGGTCAATACGGCCCCGGGCATGACCAGCCATTCGCTGGTGCCCAAGGCTGCAGCCCAGGTCGGGATCGATTTTGCCAGCCTGTGCTGGCATATCCTGGAAACCAGCCTGCCGGTGGGGGACTCTCCATGACGACCCTGGTGCGCATGCTCGCCTGGTTGCTGGCCTTGCTGCTGGTGCTGCTGCCCATGGTGGCGGTGCTGGGTGGCTGGCTGACACCCGAGCGCTGGCCCCTGCGTCGCCTGGCCGTGGTGGCGGAGTATCGCCACGTCAGCGCCGAACAGATCCGCGCCGTGGTTGCCGCACAAACCGG
>CAYRJS010000078.1:2770-9306 GCA_964424535.1 uncultured Aquimonas sp. | reverse complement strand
CAAGGCATGAATCGCAAAGGTGACAAAGCATTGATCGTCGGGCTCGACATCGGCACTTCCAAGGTGAAGGCGCTGGTGGGCGAGTATGTGCCCGGCAGTCCGGTCGAGGTGATCGGCGTGGGTTCCCACGCCTGCAATGGCCTCAAGCGCGGTGTGGTGATCGATATCGAATCGACCATCAACGCCATCCAGCGCGCCATCGAGGAAGCCGAATCGATTGCCGCCTGCGAGATCCGCAGCGTCTATGCCTCCATTTCCGGTGGCCACACCCAGTGCCGCAATTCGCCCGGCATCGTGCCCATCCGCGATGGTGAAGTCAGCCGCGCCGACATGGAGCGGGTACTGGAAGCGGCCAAGGCCGTAGCGGTGCCCTCGGACCAGCGCATCGTCCACGCCATCGCCCAGGAATACAGCATCGACAATTCCCAGGACGGCATCCGCCATCCGGTCGGCATGAGCGGGGTGCGCCTGGAAGTGCGCGCGCATCTGGTGTTGTGCGCGCTGTCGGCGGCCCAGAACATCAGCAAGTGCGTGAATCGCTGCGATCTGCAGGTTGATGAGCTGGTGCTGGGGTCGCTGGCCTCCAGCCAGGCGGTACTGACCGAGGATGAAAAGGATCTGGGCGTGGCCCTGGTCGACATCGGCGCGGGTACGACCGATATCGCCGTGTTTACCCAGGGCGCCATCCGCCATACCGCATCCTTGCCGATTGCCGGGGATCAGGTCACCGGCGACATTGCCCACATGCTGCGCACGCCAACGCCCAACGCCGAGGAAATCAAGGTGCGTTATGCCTGCGCCATGGCGCGGCTGGCAAACAGCGAGGAGAGCATCCAGGTTGCCAGTGTCGGGGATCGGCCACCGCGGCGCCTGGCTCGTCAAGCCCTGGCCGAGGCGGTGCAGAGCCGCTACGAGGAAATCTTCGAGATGGTACAGGCCGAGCTGGAGCGCTCCGGTTACCTGCCGATGGTGCGGGCCGGTCTGGTGTTGACCGGAGGCGCGGCCAAGATGGAAGGCGTCAGCGAACTGGCCGAAGAAATGCTGCACATGCCGGTGCGCATCGGCATTCCCCAGCACGTGGCCGGGGTGGGCGAAGTTGTGGGTGATCCCGAATACGCCGCCGGTACGGGCCTGCTGCTGTGGGGCAGCCGGCACGAACAGCAGCGTCTGCCGCTGTTGACGAGCGGACGCGCCGGAGGGTTGTGGGCCAAGGTCAGGAATTGGTATCGCGGGGAGTTTTGAGTCGATTGCCCGGGTGACCGGGCACGTGTGAATCAGGGTTGTGGTTGAGTAATTTCAGGGTCAAGGAGGAAGCAAACATGGGTTTTGAACTGGTTGAAAAAATGAGTCCCAATGCCGTGATCAAGGTCATGGGCGTGGGTGGAGGCGGAGGCAACGCGGTCGCGCACATGCTCAGTTCGCAACTGGACGGGGTGGAGTTCATCTGTGCCAATACCGACTCGCAGGCGATTGGCCATGTCGGGGCACGCCATCTGTTGCAACTGGGTGACAACGTCACCAAGGGCCTGGGCGCGGGTGCCAATCCGGAAGTGGGCCGTCAGGCCGCACTGGAAGACCGCGAGCGCATCGTGGAGGCCCTGCAAGGGGCAGACATGGTGTTCATCACTGCCGGCATGGGCGGCGGTACCGGCACCGGCGCCGCGCCGGTGGTGGCACAACTGGCCAAGGAGATGGGCATCTTGACCGTGGCCGTGGTCACCAAGCCGTTCCCGTTCGAGGGTCGTCGGCGCATGCAGGTGGCCCTCAAGGGCATTGAGGAGCTCAGCCACCATTGCGATTCCCTGATCACCATCCCGAACGAGAAGCTGATCTCGGTACTGGGTCGGGATGTGACCATGGTGGAAGCCTTCCAGGCCGCCAATGACGTCCTTCAAGGTGCAGTCCGGGGCATTGCCGATCTGATCGTGCGTCCGGGCCTGATCAACGTCGACTTTGCCGATGTGCGCACGGTGATGAGTGAAATGGGCATGGCCATGATGGGCAGCGGTATCGGCCGCGGCGAAGAGCGCGCCATGGAAGCGGCGGAAAAGGCCATCAGCAATCCGTTGCTGGATGATGTCGATCTGGCCGGGGCCAACGGCATCCTGGTCAATATCACGGCCGGTCCGGGTTTCACCATGCGCGAGTTCGATGAAATCGGCAGCACCATCGAGGAATTGTCCTCGGAAGATGCCACCGTGGTGATCGGGACCGTGCTCGATGAGGATATGGGCGATGAAGTCCGCGTGACCGTGGTGGCGACCGGCCTGAATCGGGCCAGTGCCCGTCAGGCACCGCCCCGGGCCAACGAGTACGAAGCGGTTGCGGCTGCCCGTCCGGTGCGTCTGGTGAGCAATGGCGGTTTCGGTCGCGCCGACTTTTCCCAGCCTTCGGTCGAGCCGGCCCAGCCAGTGCCGGTAGCACCGGCCCAGAAGGAGCATGGCACCGGCGGCAAGGGCGGCATGGATTACCTCGACATTCCCAGTTTCCTGCGCCGCCAGGCGGACTGATTCGCAACTGGGGACTGGTTCAGGGTGATTGCGGTGCAATAGCATCGCAATCGCCCGTTTTTGTCGAAGCACAGGCCTTCGGCAAAACGCAGAAATTGCGAACTTGACGTTAAAATGTTGTGAAAAAGCTACGGTTGTGTGGCTTGCGCGCCAATTTGGGTGTTCGCGGCCCCATAACTATGTTATCGTCCGCCGCGTTTTCATGCGCTCCTGTTCTGGAGACAACCGTATTCATGATCAGACAACGTACCTTGAAGAATGCGATCCATGCCACGGGCGTGGGCCTGCATTCTGGCTGCAAGGTTTACATGACCTTGAGACCGGCTGCCGTTGATACCGGCATCGTGTTCCATCGCACCGATCTGCCGGCGCCGAACAACACCATCAAGGCTGATGCGCATAACGTCGGTGACACCTTGCTGTCGTCCACCCTGGTCAAGGACGGCATTCGCGTGGCCACCGTGGAACATCTGATGTCGGCCTTGGCCGGCCTGGGTATCGACAACCTTCATGTCGATCTGTCGGCCCCTGAAGTGCCGATCATGGACGGCTCGGCCGGTCCTTTCGTGTTCCTGCTGCAATCGGCTGGAATCGAGGAACAGGCTGCCGCCAAACGCTTCATCCGCATCAAGCGCACCGTCACCGTCAAGGACGGCGATCGCTGGGCCCGGTTCGAGCCCTTCGACGGGTTCAAGGTCGGTTTTTCCATCGACTTCAAGCACCCGGCCTTTCCTTCGAGCCTGTCCAAGGCCGAAATCGACTTTTCCACCACGTCCTTTGTCAAGGAAGTCAGTCGCGCGCGTACCTTCGGTTTCATGAAGGACATCGAGATGCTGCGCGAGAAGAACCTGGCCCTGGGCGGATCGATGGACAATGCCATCGTGCTGGATGATTACCGTGTACTCAACCAGGATGGTCTGCGCTACGAGGATGAATTCGTCAAGCACAAGATCCTGGATGCCATCGGCGATCTGTATTTGCTGGGTCACGGTCTGGTTGGCGCCTTTTACGGCTACAAGTCCGGCCATCAAATGAACAACCTTCTGGTGCGCACCTTGTTGGCGGATCAGACGGCATGGGAAGAGGAGACCTACGAGGATAACGAGGCCGCCCCGATTTCGTATGCGCATCCAGCGCAGGCGGGGATCTGAGGCTGCTTTGATGGTTTTGCCGGTACGGGTGATCTGATCCGTACCACCGGTCTTGTGCCAGCCGGCGCTCCAGGACAGGGGCGTCAGGGCATTGAGGCCAGTTCCAGCAGGCGGGATTTCAGTGCTTCATCCCGTATTGCTGCCGCTGCTGCCAGCAGGGTTTCGCGGGCGGCGGGAGAAAGGCGCGCAGCCGGTGTCAGGTCCGGGGAGACGGTCTGCATCGTTGCCACTTTCACGGTGATTTCATTGGCCTGGATGCCGATTGCACGCGCCGCCGCCAGCAAGGGGGCAGCGTGTTCCAGCAAACGGCGGGTCCAGGTTGGGGAATCAACCAGAAAGACAAGCCTGCCGTTACGCAGGTTTCCCAGTTTGGCGTGGGAAACCAGGGGTTCGGGCAGGGACTGGCGCAGTTGCCGGTCGAGTGCAGCCAATTGCATGGCGCGTTCGACCAACTGACCGGATGCTCCAGCCAACGCCGCCGACAAGGGCGTGTGGCAGGTGGATTTGGAAGGTGGCTGCATGGGCAATGGATAACAGGTAACGTCGATGAATGTCATCATCGTATCGAAATTTTTCAAGACCCCGCGCACCTGGTGTTTGCGAGAGCCACGCGTAGCATTGGTCCTGACCGCCACTTTGGCGGTGCTGATGGGGTTTGGTGCAGTCACCGGCTATGGTCTGAAAACCCTGCTTGGAGAAGATGGCGCACCTCAAGTGGAGGCCCTGCGGCAACAGGTTGAATCCCAGCAGCAGGAATTTGCCAAAGTCCAGGAAGCAGCCCAGCATGAGCTTAACGCGATGTCGGTGAAGCTGGCTGAACTGCAGGCCGAAGCTACCCGGATCAACGCCTTGGGCATGCGCCTGACCCAGATTGCCCATCTGGATGATGGCGAGTTCAACTTCGACGAGGCCCCGGCCGTGGGCGGTCCGGCCAGTGAGACCGATATCGACGCTGATGGCGTGCAAGCTCCCACGGGCCGCCAACTGGGTGGATCCATCGACGCCTTGACCCGGCAGTTGTCGATGCAATCGCAACAACTGGATTTGCTGGAAAGCGTCCTGTCCGATCGCGAACTGGACGCCAGTCTGCTGCCAGCCGGCAGACCGGTCAACAGCGGCTATGTGTCCTCGGGTTTTGGCCGTCGCTCGGATCCGTTTTCCGGTTACAGCGCCATGCACAAGGGTGTTGATTTTGCCGGTCAGCGCGGTTCCGACGTATACAGCGTGGCTGATGGCGTGGTGCAGTTTTCAGGGCGCATCAACGGCTATGGCAATGCCGTGGAAATCGATCATGGCAATGGTTATGTGACCCGGTATGCGCACAACCAGAAGAACCTGGTAGCAGTCGGTGATCGGATCAAGGCCGGACAGGTGATTGCCGAAATGGGCTCGACCGGACGCTCCACCGGCAGCCATGTGCACTTCGAGGTCTGGGTCGATGGGCGTGCTGTCAATCCCAACCAGTATCTGCGCAACGTTCGCGGCTGATCACGGTACATTTGCGGACAGGACCGCTTGATTCGCCAGCGCCGCGCCCCCACGTTAAAATCTCCCATCCACGAGGCCGCAACATGCGGCCTTTCGCGTGCACCGCATCCCGTGGTGTCCTGTTTCGGAACCCCCAATGCTCAATAAATTTCTGACTGGCATATTCGGTAGCCGCAATGAACGGCTGGTGGCTCAACTGCGCAAGAAGGTCGAGCGGATCAACGCGCTCGAGCCGGGACTCCAGAAACTCGATGATGCCCAGTTGCAAGGCAAGACCCCCGAGTTTCGCCGTCGCCTCGAACAGGGGGAAACCCTGGACGACTTGTTGCCGGAAGCCTTTGCCACCATGCGCGAGGCAGCCCGCAGGGTTCTGGGCATGCGCCACTACGACGTGCAGATGGTCGGTGGCATGGTCCTGCACATGGGCAAGATCGCGGAAATGCGTACCGGCGAGGGCAAGACCCTGGTCGCCACCCTGGCGGTGTATCTCAATGCCCTGTCCGGCAAGGGCGTGCATGTGGTCACGGTCAACGACTACCTGGCCAAGCGTGACGCCGGCTGGATGGGACGGGTCTACAACTGGCTGGGCCTGAGCGTCGGTGTGGTCTACCCGGGCATGCCGCACGAAGACAAGAAGGCCGCTTATGCCGCCGATATCACCTACGGTACCAACAACGAATTCGGCTTCGACTACCTGCGCGACAACATGGCACTGGCAGGAACCGAACGCTTCCAGCGAGAACTCAATTACGCCATTGTCGACGAGGTCGACTCGATCCTGATCGACTAGGCGCGCACGCCGCTGATCATTTCCGGACCGTCCGACGATTCTCCCGATCTGTACCACAAGGTCGACCGCATCGTGCCCAAGTTGAGCCGGCAGGCCGACGAGGAATCCGAGGGTGACTTCTGGGCAGATGAAAAGAGCAAGCAGGTCTACCTGTCCGAAGCCGGCATGGAACATGCCGAACAACTGTTGCACGAAGCCGGCATCATCGCCGAGGGCGACAGCCTGTATTCGGGCCAGAACCTGGCTGTGGTGCATCACCTCAATGCCGCCTTGCGCGCCCATGCCCTGTATCACCGCGACGTGGATTACCTGATCCGCGATGGCGAGGTCATGATCGTCGACGAGTTCACCGGTCGTACCCTGCCGGGTCGACGCTGGTCCGATGGCCTGCACCAGGCGGTCGAGGCCAAGGAAGGGGTCAAGGTCCAGCGCGAGAACCAGACCCTGGCCTCGATCACCTTCCAGAACTACTTTCGCATGTATGCCAAGCTGTCCGGCATGACCGGTACGGCCGATACCGAAGCCTACGAGTTCCAGCAGATCTACGGGCTGGAAGTGGTCGTCATTCCGACCCACCGGCCGATGATCCGCAAGGAC
>CAYRJS010000078.1:0-2760 GCA_964424535.1 uncultured Aquimonas sp. | reverse complement strand
TGGTGTTCATGAAGCGCCCGGCCAAGTTCAAGGCCATCATCGAGGATATCCTCGAGCGCAATCGTGCCAATCAGCCCATTCTGGTGGGCACGACCTCGATCGAAACCTCCGAGTTGTTGTCCAACGAACTCAACCGCGCTGGCATTCACCACGAAGTGCTCAATGCCAAGCAGCACGAACGGGAGGCCCAGATCGTGGCCCAGGCCGGTCGCTGCGGCTCGGTGACGATTGCCACCAACATGGCTGGCCGTGGTACCGACATCGTGCTGGGCGGCTCACTGGAAGCCGATCTGGAGGCTCTGGGGCCGGATGCCAGCGAAGACGCCAAGACCAAGGCCAAGGCTGACTGGCAGGTGCGTCATGATGCCGCCCTGGCCGCCGGTGGCCTGCATATCATTGGTACCGAGCGCCACGAGAGCCGCCGTATCGACAACCAGTTGCGTGGTCGTTCCGGACGCCAGGGCGACCCGGGTTCGTCGCGTTTCTACCTGTCCCTGGAAGACAGCTTGATGCGCATCTTCGCTTCCGACATGGTGCAAAAGGCCATGCGCCTGCTGGGCATGAAGGAAGACGACCATATCGAAGACCGCATGGTCTCGCGCCAGATCGAAAAGGCCCAGCGCAAGGTCGAAGCCCACAACTTCGACATCCGCAAACAGTTGCTCGAATATGACGACGTCGCCAACGACCAGCGCAAGGTGATCTATTCCCAACGCAACGAGTTGATGGACAGCGACTCGATCCAGGACGTGGTCGCCGAGATCCGCGAGGAAGTCGTGGCCGGCGTGGTCCGGCGCTTCGTGCCGCCCGAGTCGATCGATGTGCAATGGGATCTGGCCGGGCTGGAAAAGGAAGTTGCTGACGAATTCGGCCTGAAACTGGATTTGCAGGGACTGGTCGCAGAAGGCGAGGTGGGTGCTGACGGCATCGCCGAGCATGTGCAGGAAGCCTTCGAGCGCCTGCTGCGTGAAAAAGAGGCGATGATCGGCTCCGAGCTGATGCGCACCCTGGAAAAACACGTGATGCTCACCGTGCTCGACCAGACCTGGAAGGAACATCTGGCACGCATGGACTTCCTGCGCCAGGGCATTCATTTGCGTGGTTATGCGCAAAAGCAGCCCAAGCAGGAATACAAACGCGAAGCCTTCGAAATGTTCGGACAGATGCTGGACAAGATCCGCCACGAGGTCATCAAGCTACTGGCCCTGGTGCGCATCCGTTCGGAAGAGGAAGTGGCCCAGATGGAAGAAGCCGAGCGTCAGCGCAACGCGGCCCGCAGCCAGGCCATGCAGTACCAGCACGAGGATGTGGGTGGCATGGGTGCCGATGAAGAAGCCGCCCAGGTTGCCGCAGCGCAAGGGCAACGGGTGCAGACCGTGGTCCGCGAAGGACCCAAGGTTGGCCGCAACGAGCCGTGCCCGTGCGGCTCGGGCAAGAAGTTCAAGCACTGCCATGGGGCTCTGAACTGATCTGATGCGACGCCCTGCCTGGGAACCCGGACAGACAGGGCGATATCAGGGCCTGACGCGCCCGTGTTCGATCTGGGACCTGCTGCGACAAGCAGTGACGATCTTGACAGACGCAGGTGCGGCTGATCGACGGCACGGTTCATTCGGTTCCAAAGCCGCGCTCACGGCCCCAGATCACCGCTGCACTGCGGCGATTTACCCCGATTTTCGAGTAAAGCGTAGCCACGTGGTTGCGCACCGTATTGCGTGACAGGCCGAGCGCCTCGGCGATCCGCGCATCGCCATGGCCGTTGCAGATCCATTCCAGCACTTCGCGCTCGCGACCGGTCAGGGTATCGACTTCGCTGGCAGGCGCGTGCGGACGGCGGACCTGGGCGAGCTTTTCCATCACGGTACGGCTGAACCAGCTCGCATCCTTCATCACCGCCTCCATCGCACTGATCAGCTCGGTCTCGGTGCGCTTGCGCTCGGTGATGTCCTGGATCACGAACAAGGCACAGGCCTCGTTCTGGATCATCACCGAGTCGGCGGATAACAGGCCGTCGATCTCGCCGCCATCGGGGGTGCGCAGCTGGGCGTCCCGTCCCTGGATCAATTGGCTGGACTCCAGCGCCACGCCGATGTCGCGCAACGCCCGGTGGCTCAGATGCAGGCCGACCTGGGTGGCGGTACGCCCGATGATTTCGCTGCGCGGACGACCCACGGCGGTAATGAAGGCGCCGTTGGCCTCGATCACGCACCAGTTCGATTGCACGCACACGATCATCGGCACCGGTGCCATGCGGAAGGCCGTGGCGAAGCGCTCCTCGCTTTCGCGCAAGGCCTGCTCGGCGCGTTTGCGCAGTTCCAGGTCGATGAAGGTGAAGAGCATGCAAGGCCGCGACTCGATGACCAGGGGCTGGCCGGCGACGATCACCGCCTTGGCATCGCCGTCGCGGGTGCGCACGCGCGACTCCTGCTGACGAATGACCTCGTGCGTGGCGAGCGCGTGCAGCGCCTCCTCGCGCCATTGCGCATCGTGCAACACGTCGATCTCGTGGAAGGGACGGCCAACCAGTTCCTTGCGGGCAAAGCCGGTCATTTTGCAAAACCCGTCATTGACCCGCACATAGCGTGAATCGTCCAGTCTCAGGATCGCTGCAGGCGCCGGTTTTCTCGAAAAGAAGCGGTCGAACAGCTCATCCGAGC
This sequence comes from uncultured Aquimonas sp., assembly GCA_964424535.1. Taxonomy (GTDB): domain Bacteria; phylum Pseudomonadota; class Gammaproteobacteria; order Xanthomonadales; family Xanthomonadaceae; genus Denitratimonas. Next base: position 103 of record CAYRJS010000078.1, on the reverse strand, counting down.
TGACCTTTTCCGTGGTATCAACCATGAATAGCACTAGTACTTCAGGTTGGTTGTTTTCTCCTGATATAACCAGGCCTCGAAGTGACAGTGTGCGTGGTGATTG
>CAYRJS010000077.1:0-10666 GCA_964424535.1 uncultured Aquimonas sp. | reverse complement strand
TGCACATGATTCAGAGCGAGATCAATGAGCATGGGATCAGGTGAGTAGTCGGGACCAGTGGTAAAAAGAGTTATCTTTATTTTACCTGCTTGCGATACGCCCAATCGAATTGAGCGTGTATCTTTATTTCCATGTAGAGTACTGCTATTGCCTACTTGAGCGGTATTGACTGCAAAGGTGTCATTTCGCTTTGTTTCTAGATGGATGGTGTTGATTACCGCATAATTATTTGCGGAGCAAGCAGTTGTTGCTATTAGAACAAGTAGCAACGTGAATAATATTGTCGACGATTTTATGATCACAAGATTGGCTCCTGTAAAAACCACCCCTGATTAGTCCTGACCCTCAGCTCGTCATTCCTGCGAAGGCAGGAATCCAGTGCCTTTGCTTCCTGGTACCGACACAGCAAAAGCCAAGCCACTGGATTTCCGCTAAAAACATGCGGGAATGACGAGTCAGAGCCAATCTAAGCTGAGGCATCAGCTGGATATCAGTGCTAATCAGGAAACCACTTGCCTTCATGGCCTGTGATCATGAAAAACAATAATCAGGCCGTCAGTGCGATACAAAGCAAGGGCTTGGATTGACCGTAAATTTGCGAGCCTACTCTGTCAAGGTATCTTGGTCTGAACAACTCAGATGGTGATGCAACACCTCGATTCTGAGATGCTGCCTGCCAAAGTTGGGATCTTGTGGGGATCGGACCCTGAGTGAGAAGACCGAGCGCTGGGTCCGTTCATGCCGCGTGATCAAAGCCCGGTTTGGGTCAGGTTATGCTTGCCAGTTCGTGTCATGGGATCATGTCTGCATGCGTTCTTCGAGTTTCCTGTTGTTTTTAGTGCTCGTGCCGGGGCTGGCTTGGGGGCAGCGCCTGGGTACGGTCGATGTGCGGGGAGTCGAGGGCGAGATGGCCGACAACGTGCGCAAGTTGTTGAGCCTGAACAACCTGCCCGAGGACGAGCGTGCCGATCCGGGTGAGGCGAGGTTGGAGTACCTTTTGCGCAAGGCTCCGGACGAGGTGGCGAGAGCGTTGGAACCGTACGGTTACTACGAAACTTCGGTCACGCCGGAAATCACGCGCCGGACCGGTCGGATCGATGTGACGCTGCAGGTCTCGCCAGGCGAGCCGGTCGTGGTCGACACGTTCACCAACAAGATGGACGGACCGGGGCAAGACGATCCGGTCGTTGTCCAGACGATGACAAACATGGGTCCACGGCCAGGCGAAGTGCTCAACCATGCCCGTTACGAGGCGGGCAAGTCGGCCCTGCAGCACGTCCTGCTGGCGCGTGGCTATTTCGATGCGCGGATGGATGTGCACCGGGTGGAGGTTTCCCGCAGCACCCATCAGGCCGCGATCGACCTGGCCTGGCGCAGTGGTTCGCGGTATCGCTTTGGTGAGACCACGTTCGAAGGCGCGCATGTGCGCGAGAGCTTGCTGACCAAGTCGGTGACCTACTCGGTGGGTGAACCCTACGATCAGGATGCCCTGCTCAAGCTGCATCAGCGGCTGACGGCCCTGGATTATTTTGGCTATATCGATGTGCGTCCCGACGTCGAGCACGCCGATGAAGACGAAGTGCCGATCGTGATCTCGCTGATGCCGGGCAAGCGCAGCGTCTACACCGCCGGTCTGAGTTTTGGCACCGATTCGGGTGCGGGTATCCAACTCGGATTGGAACGGCGCTGGCTCAATACCCGCGGACACAAGCTCAAGGCACAACTGGATTGGGCCCAGCGGCGCAAGAGCGTGGGCCTGGAATACCGCATCCCGGCTTTCGCCATTTCCGAGGGTTGGTACACCGTGGGGGCCAATCGCCGCGAGGAAGAGAGCGATGTCCTCAAGACCCGCATCACCGAATTGGCGGCATCACGCAGCGGTGCCTGGCGCGGCTGGACCTTGAACCTGGGTATGCACATGCGGGATGAAGATTACGTGCTGGGTTCACCCCAGGATCGACGCGAAGGCCTGGCCTTGCGTGGACGCACGCGCCTGATCTACCCCGCCCTGTCGGCCCAACGGGTGGTGTCGGATGATCCGATGTATCCGAGTCGAGGCTTTTCCTTGCGCGGTGAATTCAAGCTCGGGGCCGAGTCGCTGGGTTCGGATGTCAGCTTTGGCCAGTTTCTGTTCGACGCCAAGGTGATCCGCAGTTTCGGGGCATCCAACCGGATACTGCTGCGGGGCCAGATGGGACGCACGATCGGAGCCGGGTTTGAGCGCCTGCCGCCATCATTGCGTTTTTTCGCCGGTGGTGATCGCAGCATCCGCGGTTATGGCTATCAGGAAGTCGGTCCCAGAGTGAACGGCTTGCCTACGGGTGGCCGCAACCTGTTGGTGGGCAGTGCCGAATACGAACGCATGTTCAACCCGAGCTGGGGCGCAGCCGTGTTTGTCGATGCCGGCAATGCTTTCAACGAAATCAACGATGGGGCGGCGGTGGGCGCAGGCGTGGGCCTGCGTTGGCGTTCGCCGGTGGGCATGGTGCGTTTCGATGTCGCCCACGGCTTTGAATCGGACGCCAGTCGCTTCCAGATCCATATCAATATCGGGCCAGACCTGTGAACACGGATGTGACCAAAGTGCAGACCCGACCCCGGCGTCTTTGGCGCTGGCTGGCCCTGATCGCGGTGGCAGTGCCGGTATTGGTGGTGATCCTGGTGGCGTGGTTGTTCTGGTCCGGTTCTGGTCGCGATCTGGTCTTGACGCAGGTGCGAGGCGCGCTTCCTGATGGCGCCCTGGAATGGCGTACTGCCGAGGGTCATTTGTCCGGTGGCCTGGTGTTGCACGATGTGGTGTACCGCGATGAAAGCCTGGAACTGCATCTGGCGCGAGTGGAACTGGATCTGTCCGCCAGCGCCTTGCTGGGCGCCAGCGTGCAGGTACGGCGATTGATCTTGAGCGATGCACAACTGCTGTTGCCCGCGGCGGACCCGACACCTGAGCCCTGGCCCGAGCGCATCGAATTGCCGGCCTCCTTGCCCAGCCTGGTCCTGCCCGTGGATGTTCATGTTGATACCCTGCAGATCCGTCAATTCACGATCAGCCAGGCTGGCGAAACCCTGCTGGACCTGCAGCGCCTGGATACGACCGCGGAACTGGTCGAAGGCCGTTTGCGTATCCAGGATTTCAAGCTGGTCAGCGATCGCGCCGACGCGAGTCTGCAGGCCCGCATCGACAGCGTGCGCAACTGGACCAGTGACATTGATCTGCAAGCGCAGGTGAAACTGGAAGACTCCGAGCCGTTGCCGCTGGATCTGTCCATTCGCGGCAAACTGGATGACCTCAAGGTGCAGGCCACGGCCCAGGTCGGCGCCCCGGCTACGGCCCAGATGCGCCTGCGCGGCGGCTTGCCGCGACCCAACTGGACATTGGAGCTGGAGGCCCCGCAGATCGATCCGGTTCGATTGGGCCTGGAGGGAGAACTTGCGGCCATCACGCTGCACGGGCAAGGCGATCTGAGCCAAGCGCAATTACAGGGGAGCCTCCAGCAAGGCGATCTGGCTTTGAGTCTTTCGCCTTCGCAGATTGCCTATGCCGATGCCACCGTGACCTTGTCGCCGCTGGCCCTCTCGTTGCTGGATGGCTGGGCCGAATTCAATGGCACGATCACTGGTGCCGGCAGTGAGCCGGAACTGGCTCTGACCCTGGAATGGCGCGATCTGGTATTGCCGGCGCAGGCCGATGCGGTACCGGTACAAACCCGTGGTCAGGGCGAAATCACGGGCTTGTTGGATGCCTATGTTCTGACTCTGGATGGACGCTTTCAGCGCGACCAGGATGTGGCCGAACTAAGCCTGCACAGCCACGGATCCTTGCAGAGCCTGGACCTTGATACCGTGCAGGCCCGCTTGCCGACCGGCCAGCTTGAAGCCCAGGCGCGCGTAGCCTGGGATCCGGAGGTGCAGTTCATGCTCGATGCGCGGATGCAGGGCTTTGATCCGTCTTATTTCGTGCCCGACCTGCCCGGCAGCATCGCGGCCACGATCCGGCTTGAAGGCGGCATCAGCAATGAGCAGATTCACGGCCAAGTGCAGCTGGACGGGGTATCCGGCCAGTTGCGCGGCCAGGCCCTGTCCGGTTCGGCCCGGTTGCAGTCCGATCCGGCAGGCCATGGGGAAGGCACCCTGCAATTGGGTCTGGGTCCATCCAGAGTTTCGGCCCAGGGGCATTGGGATGAGCAGTTGGCCGTTGACCTGCGCCTGGATGTGCTGGCGCTGGACAGCTTTGTGCCCGAAGTCTCCGGCCAACTGCAGGGCGATCTGGCCCTGCGCGGCACGCCGGCCCAGCCCAGGCTGTCGGCAAACATCGAAGGTTCAGACCTGGCTTACCAGGACCAGACCCTGGCGGCCTTGAAGCTGCAGGCCGATCTTGAGGCTTACGAGCGAGGTCATTTCGATCTTGAAGGTTCGGATCTGGTGTTGGCGGGGCAGTCTTTCAAAACGCTTGTCGTGACCGGCAAAGGCGAGCGGTCCAACCATGTTTTGGGTCTGAAGCTTGCCGGCGAGCCGGCCCAGGTCGAACTGGAGCTGGGCGGTGGCCTGGATGACCAGGCCACACACTGGCAAGGTGAACTGCGAACCTTGAACCTGGAGCCAGCCGGTCATACACCCTGGCATTTGCGTGAAGCCGCCAATGTCGCGATTGATCTGGATGCCGGCAGCCTGGCCTTGAGCTCGACCTGCCTGGAAGCCTTGCCGGCGCGTGCCTGTGCCCAGGTTGATGCCAAGGGTCAGGCCATGCAGGGGCAGTTTGAATTGCAGGATCTGGACTTGTCCGTGTTCGATGCCTGGGTGGTCTCAGCACTGGGGCAGCCGGCCACGATCCAGGGATTGCTGGCTGCCAATGGGCACTTTGAAACCAGCCAGAGCGGCGAGCTTCAGGCCACGCTGGAAGCCGCGATTCCCCAGCTCACCCTGCAGCCGGAACTGGCGGCTGAAGCCCACACCTTCACCTTGTCCGATCTGCAGGTTACAGCGCGCGTGGATGCGGAGCGGGCCACGCTGGAACTGACCGCGGGCACGTTGGGCGAGGGTCATGTGCAGGTCCAGGCCAGCACCCTTGCGCCTTTTGCTGACGATGGAGAAATATCCGGCAACGTGGACCTGCAATTGCCGGATCTGGGCGTGCTGGGTCTGTTGTCGGATCAGGTCGTGGCCCCTGAAGGTGTGCTCGAAGGCCGTCTGGCTCTGGCCGGTACACGCCAGGAACCACATCTGGATGGGCAACTCGAACTGAGCGGATTCACGGCCCAGTTGCCTGCCCTGGGCATCACCCCGGAAGCTGGCCAGATACGCCTGCAAGGCACCGATGCCGGGCGCCTGAAGCTGGATGGCTCGATGCGCCTGGGCGAAGGCACGGCAACCGTGCAGGGCCAATTTGACCTGACCGCCGCCGATGGACCGACCGGCAGTCTGACTATCCAGGGTGAAGACCTGACCGTAGCTTCCATCCCCGAAGCCAAGGTACGAGCCTCACCCGATTTGACCCTGGAACTGGGTGGATCCGTGCTGAAGCTGCGCGGCAAGGTCACGGTGCCGTGGGCGCGCATCGATCTGGAACGTCTGGAATCGGTGGCCACGCCCTCCTCGGACGTGGTCATCGTGGATGCACCTGAAACCAGCTCGGGGCCGGCCCTGGATGCCGATATCACTGTGCTGCTGGGCCAGAGTGTGCGCATGAGCGGTTTCGGCCTGCGTGGCACTCTGGCCGGCCAGTTGCGCGTACGCGATCTGCCCGACCAGCCGACCACGGCCCGGGGCGCGATCGATGTGGGTGGTCGTTACAAGGCTTATGGCCAGGATTTGACCATCACCCGGGGCCAGGTGGCCTGGGCCTCGACCCCGATCGATACCCCGGCGCTGGATATACGTGCGCAGCGCAAGATCGACGCCATCACCGTCGGGGTGCAGGTGCGCGGCACCGCCGTGACCCCGGAACTGAGCCTGTGGTCGGACCCGGCCATGGAGCAGGCCGAACAACTGTCTTATCTGATCCTGGGCCGCCCTTTGCGCTCGGCCTCGCAGGCGGAAGGCTCGGAATTGAGTCAGGCTGCTGCGGCCCTGGGTGGCAACTATCTGGCCAAGGGCATCGGCGAGCGCCTGGGTCTGGATGAAATCGAAGTGGCCGACAACCGTGCCCTGGGTGGCGCGGCTCTGACCGTCGGCATGTACCTGTCGCCACGCCTGCACGTCAGTTACGGCGTGGCCCTGTTCGGCGATGGCCAGGTGATGAGCTTCAAGTACCTGCTCAGCCGGCTCTGGAACATCCAGCTGGATTCAGGTACCGAGGACCGGGTCACCCTCAATTACCGCCTGGAGCGGTGACCCGACCATCAAGCCTTACGGCACCCAGCGGGCGATATACAGATCGGTATCGTGCCCACCCGGCGGATTGGCGCGGTTGCTGGCAAACACCAGCCATTTGCCATCCGGGGAAAACATCGGGAAGCCGTCAAAGCCGGGAGCCGTGGTGATCTGCCGCTCCTGCCCGTCCCAGGCGACAAAGCGGATGTCAAATTCGCGCGGATTGTGGCCGGCATTGGTGGAGTAGAGCACGCCCAGTCCATCCGGGGTCGGGTAGGGGGCAAAGCTGCCGGCGCCGTGATGGGTGAGCTGCTTGACGTTGCTGCCATCGGCATCCATCACGAAGATTTCCAGGTTGTTCGGTCCGACCAGATCGAGATCGAGCAGACGCTGGTAGTCGACCAGTTCCTCGCCTTCGGGACGCGAAGCCCGCCAGATGATCTTCGAGCAGTCCGGGGTGAAGAAGGCCCCGCCGTCATAGCCCATGGTGTCGGTCAACTGGCGGATATTGCTGCCATCGGGATCGGCCACGTACAAGTCCAGGTCGCCATTGCGCTTGCTGGTGAACAGGATGCGGCCGTCGACAAAACACTCGGTCGCCTCGGCGTTGTATTCCGGTCCGGTGATGATGGGCGTGACGCTGCCATCGGCGTGACGACGCACGATATCGAAGGTCGGATAGGTGGCCCAGACATAACCCAGGGAATGATCCGGCTTTTCCGGACAGGCCGCATCGGCCGCCTCGGTGGTGGCATAGATCAGAGAGTTGCCTTCGGGGAAGTCGAAATAACCACAGGTGGTGCGGCCATTGCCGCTGGACACCAGGGTGACCTCGCCATTGTCCAGATCCATCACGTACTGGGCATCACAGCCGCCATCAGGCGGCGTGCGCTGGAAGCTCAGCTTGCGGCCATCGGGCGACCAGTAGGCCTCGGCGTTTTCGCCGCCAAAGGTGAGCCGGCGCAGGTCAGCCAGATTCGGCTCGTCAGCGCGCATCAGTTCGGGCACGGCCTTGCCGGCCCGCGGGGCCCAGGCCCCGGTCGTGGCCGCATCGGCACCCACGCTGAAATCAGCGTGGGGCACCGGCGTTGCTGCTGCAGGCGTGGCGGCGCCATGCGGAGATGTCGCAGCCGAGGTTTCGCCGCGTCGGGCCAGGGTTACCTGCATGGTCACCGGCTCGTTGTCGCGCAGCACCGTCACCGCGATGGTTTCACCCGGCTTGTGCTCGCGCAGTACGTAGGTCATGTCGTACAGGTTGTCGATGGTGACCCCGGCCATGGCCACGATCACATCGCCCTTGCGGATACCACCGCGTTCGGCCGGACTGCCCGGGCGCACATCCGCCAGTTTCACTCCGCCGGTCGCGGCCTCCATGGTGGAATAGTCCGGTACCGAACCAAAATAAGCACCATAACCCCGGGAATCACCGGCATCGGGCGCAGCCGCACTGGTGCGCACGTAATCCGGGCGCGCACCCGTACGCAATGCGTCGGCCAGGGCTGCAGTGATGCGGGCCACATCGGCACCGCCTTCGACATTGAGCAGATCCACGTCATCTTCGGGTGAGTGGTACTGATCGTGGCTGCCGGTGAACAGGTGCACCACTGGCACCCCGGCGGCATAGAAACTGGAATGATCGCTGGGTCCGTAACCATCGCCACCGCTGGTGATGGTGACCTTGGGTGCGACCTTGCCGGCAGCCTCGACGATGGCAGGCCAGGCCGTGGAACTGTCGGTGCCCAGCAGGTTCAGCTTGCCCTCTTGCATGCGCCCGACCATATCCAGGTTGATCATGGCGGCCATGTCGGCAACGCTGCCGACCATCGGGTGTTCGACGTAATAGGCACTGCCGCCCAGGCCGATTTCCTCGGCCGAAAAACTCACGAACACCAGACTGCGGCGCTCCGTTTTCGCCGATTCCGGTTCCAACAAAAGGCGGGCCGCGCAGAGCATCCCAGCCACGCCCGAAGCATTGTCATCGGCACCGTTGTGAATGGCGCGCACGTCCGGTTTGAAACTGCCCTGTCCGCCCCAGCCCAGATGATCGTAATGGGCGCCGACCACGACGTATTCGTTGGCCAGCACCCCGGCACCGGGCAGGATGCCCACGACATTCTGGGTCTGGGCAATAACCGGTTCGATATCGATCTGGCCGTCCACGTGAACCCCTGGCAGGGCAAAGGAAGCCGGTTTGTACGTGCCATCAATGGCTGCCTGGGCCTGGCTCAGGGAGGTGCCCTTGGTCGCCAGCCAGCGATCAGCCTGGGCCCGGGTCACCTGCAGTACGGGAATGCCGGCATTGGACAAGGGACCCATGACCTTGAGCGGAGGCAGCTTGTCCGGCTCATCATCCGCTTGCGGCGGAGCCACCAGGATCAAGGCCGCGGCACCGGCTTCGCGGGCCTGGATGGCCTTGCTGCGCAGGTCCGAGTAATGCGTGGCCTTCTTGCCATCGAAAGGCGAGTTTTCATCGTTTTCGCCCGGCTCGAAACGCATCGCCAAGACGATCTTGCCGTGTACATCCAGACCGGCGTAGTCGTCATAGCCCAGATCTTTGGCCTGGATGCCGTAGCCGGCAAAGACCAGGTCCCCGGCAAACGTGCCAGCTTTGGAAAAACCCAACGGGATCCAGTCTGCCTCGTAATTCGCGCCTTCCAGCCGATTCTGGGTGCGGGCACGGATGCCGATATTGGCGTCGAAATGCTGCAGGCGCCCGGCTGCCGGAGCCTCAAGGCCCAATCCGTCCATCCATTCGGCGATGACCTGAGCGGCCCGGTTATTGCCCGGGGTGCCGGTACCCCGACCTTCCATGGCGTCATCGGCCAAGGTCCAGGCAACGTCGTGGAAACAGGCTTGTGGATCGGCAGACAGAGGTGTGGCCGCCGGGGCGGACGCCACGGCCAGTACGGCCAGGGCCAGAGGGGAACAACGGAGAACCATGCGCATGGGAAGGGGCCCAAAACAAACAAGACCAAGAATGTTAGCAGTTCGCCCTGTGCGGACGATATTTACGGGTTCGGGAGCTTTTTTCGGAAGCCTTCAGCTTGACGGCACGATACTGGGCCAGTTGCTAACAGGAGATTGCACATGAATATGGCACGTCTGGTTCTGGTATCCGCCTTTGCCGCCCCGCTGCTGCTGTTGGCCAGTGGCTGCACCGTGGCCCGCAAGCAGGAGACCGTGGGCGAATACATCGATGGCACCACCATCACCACGACCGTGAAGGCCCGGCTGGCCAACGACCCGGAAACCTCGGCCCTGAGCATCAAGGTCACGACCATCGATGCCGGCATCGTGCAGTTGTCGGGGTTTGCCCGGTCGAATCGGGAAAAGACCCGGGCCGGTGAAATCGCCCTCTCGGTCAAGGGCGTCACCAACGTTCACAACGACTTGATCGTCAAACCCTGAATCGCAATGACAGGAATGTACCCATGAGCACGCACTTCAAACCCGGTGATCACGTGGGCTGGAATTCCGAGGCCGGCCAGGTCAGCGGCGTCATCAGCAAGGTCCACACCAGGGATTTCCAGTGGAAGGGCTATACCCGCCATTGCAGTCCGGACGATCCGCAATACGAAATCAAAAGCGACAAATCCGACCATGTTGCCGTGCACAAGGGACATGCCCTGCATCGGCTGAGTAGCTGAAACCGGTCGGGGTTTACAGCGGCTTGTGCACCATCAGCCAGAAAATCACGATCACGCTGATAAATGCCGGCCAGCCCAGCCAGAACCATATCCGCATGGTGCGGTAATAGGCCGGTGACAGGTCGGTGTTCTCTTTCACCGCCTGCCGCGCCAGATTGCGTGCCCGCGCCTGCAGCCACACCACCGGCAACCAGCACGCGCCCACAACAAAGAAAAGAATCAGCGCGGTCTGCACCCAGAAGGTGCTTAACGGCAAATGCAGCAACTGGGTGAGCCACAGGCCCGAGAGCAACTGCACGACCACGGCCGGTGCGGTAAAAATCGTATCAGCAATCACCACCACGCGGGCGGTGGCGGCGATGGTGCGCGGGCACCGGGTCAGATGCGCCATCCACATGAAAAAGGCGATGCCCGCGCCCGTCCCCAGCAGCACGGTTGCCGACAGGATATGGATCCATTTGAGCGTGAGGTAATCCATGGTCAACGCGAATCCACCAGCACCCACAACACCGCAAGCGCGGGCAGCAGCACGAGATTTTTAAGCAGTCCGCCCAGCGGATCCAGCCACAGATGCGGCAGTCCGAGGCCAAAGCCCACCAGATAGACAGCCAGGCTGAGGATCATCAGCAACACGACCGGGCGGCGACGCTTGCCCAAAGCCAGCCACAGACCCAGAACCAGATCGATACCTGCGGCAAGTCGCGCCAGTTCCA
>CAYRJS010000076.1:0-10702 GCA_964424535.1 uncultured Aquimonas sp. | reverse complement strand
TGGTTGTCGATTCCGCAGTTTGATGCCCTGGCCCGCGAGGCTTGTGCCGGGTCGGAGCCGTTGACCTTGCATGGCGAGCTGGCCATGAGTTTTGATTTCAGCCAGGGCGTGGCTGCGCGTTTGCATTGCCCAGCGGACCAACTGCCGCGTCTGGCCGGGCAGGAAGGGACGCAGCATTTGGCGGGGATTCCGCTGATCGTGGCCAAGGCCCTGGGCTTTGACCCGGTGCCCTCACGCTATGGCCATGTACTGCGGGTGCCACAGTCGATTCTGGCTCCGGTGCAAGGACGTCTGGCCGATGTGGATGTGCGCTATCGGCCTGATCGTCAGGCTGAACTGGATGCCGCCGGCGACCAGGTCGATGCAGGGCAGGTGTTGTGCCCGCCCGGGGCCTATCTGGTGGTGACCAATCTGATGCCGGTGGTGAACCGCTTGCAGGTGCGGGTGCGCACGTCAGGTGATGAGAATCTGGTTCCGCGGCTGACGACGCTGGCGGCGCAGTATTACGCCTGCGACGGAGAGCCACTCGACTGGCAGATCCATTCCCCGGACCTGGCCTCGATCGATCTGGTGGTGATGAGTCAGACCGCGCCCTGATTCAACTGCGTAGACGCCGGGCCACGACCGGTCGCCAGAGCAGGGCCAGACCCGCGCCGGCGGCAAAACCGCTCAGGTGCGCCCACCAGGCCACGGCACCAAAGGTCGGGCCGATAAAGGTGAAGCCCAGTTGCAGCAAGGCCCAGATGGCGATCAACAGCGATGCCGGGGTGCGTACGAATTCCAGGAACAGCCCGAGCGGGATCACAAAGCCCAGATGGGCGCGTGGGAACAGGGCCAAATAGGCCCCGATCACCCCGGAAATCGCGCCGCTGGCACCCACGATCACCACGGCATGGGTATGGATCAGCGAGGCCACCGCCGCCAGGTTCGAGATCGCCCCACACAGCAGAAAAAGAACCAGCAAACGACCTGGACCCAGGGCGCGTTCGGCCGGGATGCCGAAGATCATCAAGAACAGCATGTTGCCGACCAGATGCAACCAATCCACATGCACGAAGACGGCGGAAAACAGGCTCAGTACATGTCCGTCCAGCAGCATGCGCCAGCCAAACTCGCCGGCCAGCAAGGCTTCCGGGACTGTACCCCAGCGCTGCAGAAAATGGCTGCGGGCACCGGCGTCACCGACCGCCAGCCAGACCCATACCGCCATGCAGGCCAGTACCAGCAAGGGCGTGACCCAGGGTGGCGGGGGGCGGCGACGGGAAGGCACATGCACGAACATCATCGGTCCTGATCAGCAAACCCTCAGGGGCGGGCCAGCAAAAAGCGCCGGTCCCGATATTTCAGGGCCACCCCATCGGGGCGGATTTCATCGATCACCAGATCCTTGGCGATGGTCTCGCCCTGGTGGTAGCGTCGGCCATCGATCAACACGACCCGGGCACCGGGTTCAGCGGCGTAGACGTGCATCGATACCCGCAGCGGCGGCAAGCCTTCACGTTCGGAAGGCAGCAGATGCGCCAGCAGAGGCAGGGATTCCAGAACCGGTTCCTGAGGTGTGGTCGCAATCGGTGGGCTGGCGGGCGTGGGCGGGGCCGAAGGGGTGTTGGTTGTCGCAACCGGTACGACGGGTCGTGGCGTGTCAGCACGCGGGCGTGGTAGCGGTGCTGGCGGAGCCTCAGTCAAGGGAATCGCAGCGGCGGGCATGGGCAGGGATTCGCGCTCAACCCCGACAAAATCGGGATCCTGTGGTACCGGCACATTGGCAATGGTGTCGCTGGCCGTGCGCGCAACTGGTCTGGATGCGGGTTGTGTCACCGGTCGTGGCGGGGGTGGCTCGATTGGAGTTGCAACCGGAGTGGGTGTGGGCTCGCTGGGTGCTTGCGCCAGTGTCGGTGCGGTGGCGGTATCAGATGGAGACAAGGGCAGCAGCCACCAGGCGGCCAAACCAAGTACCACGACGACGGCAGCGAGCAAGAGGCCGGGACCACGCCAGGAACGCCGCGAGGTCGGGATGATGACCGGCGTAAGCAGATCCGGGGTCTGACCGAGGTGGCGTTCGGCTTCGGATTTTTTCAGGGCTTCGAGGATCAGCGACATGGTGATCAGTCCAGTTGCCGACGCAGATGCGGGCCATCGCCAGTCACTCCGACCACGGCCAGCAGGGTTTCCGGTCCGACGATGCCATCAGGGACCAGACCGGCAGCGTTCTGCAGGTTGCGTACACCCGCTTCCACCAGAGCATCGAAGCGGGCCGGGCCTTCCGTATCCAGGTGAGCGTGGCCGGTTTCGACCAGCCGTTGGCGTAGCCAATCGACGCCGGGGCCGATATCCCCACGGCGCAGGGTACTGCCGGACAAAAAGGCCGGTGCCTGCCACAAGGCGAAGTATTCACCCAACCAATGGTTTTCCAGATCGTGACGGGCAAAGTCCAGGGTTTCGCCATCCACGCCCAGACGTACATGGCGTTCGTCCACTCCCAAAAGAACGGCCCACAGGTCGCGCCCATCCGCGCGCAGCCGCAATACCACCGGCCGTCCCAGGGCCATCAATTTGGCCAGATTGCCGCTACCGCGCAGGCAGTGCACGCCCGGACTGAGGATCGCCGGGCAGCGCATGGCGGTAGCCACATCCACCTGCGGCGCGCGTAGTTTCCACAGGGCCAGCAAGCGGGAGAAGGCGTTTTCCTGGCTGCCGGCATGATCCTGGACCAGGGTTTCCAGATCCAGCGGAATCGGCTCGGCTGTAACCGGTGCTGGCGGCGCCAAGGTCTGGGACTTTGTTTCCGTGACCTGGGTTGATGGCAGCGGGCTGGTCCACCACCACCAACTGCCCAGCAGCAGAACCAATGCCGCCAGGGCCAGCCAGGCCGGACGCGGGCGTGGCCAGCGGCGCAACGGCGAGGCCAGGACTTCACGTGCGGCCCGGTCGATCAAGCGTTCTCCGATCTTCTCCTGGCTGCCGACATAGCCGGCAGTCAGGGCGCGGTCGGCCAGAGTATTGAGCAGGCGTGGCACCCCGCCCGAATGCCGGTACAGACGCTGCACCGCCAGGCGGGTAAAGGGGAAGCGGGTGCTGCCGGCCACGGCCAGACGGTGACGCAGGTAAGCCTCGGTTTCGTGTGCATCCAGCGGCAGCAGGTGGTAGCGGGCGGTGATGCGTTGGGACAGTTGCCGCAGTTCGGGCTGGGCCACCAGCTCGCGCAGTTCGGGCTGGCCCAGCAGGATGATCTGCAGGAGTTTCTGGGTGGCTGTTTCCAGATTGGTAAGCAGGCGGATTTGTTCCAGGGCTTCGGCCGACAGGTTCTGGGCCTCGTCCACGATCAGGACCACCCGCAGGCCCTGCGCGTAGGCATCAAGCAGGTAGGCGTTGAGGGCATCGACCAGGCCCTTGAGCGAATCGCGCCGGCCTTCCAGGTCGATCTTCAATTCTTCCGCGATTGTCTGCAGCAATTCCAGTGGCGACAAGCGCGGGTTCAACACCAGGGCCACGCGCACTTTTTCCGGCAATTGTTCCAGCAGCAAGCGGCACAAGGTGGTCTTGCCGGTACCGACTTCGCCGGTCAATTGCACAAAGCCGCCGCCGCCGCCCTGGCCGATGCCATACAGCAGGTGCGCCAGCGCGTCACGATGGCGTTCACTCAAAAATACGAAGCGCGGATCCGGGGTAATCGAGAAGGGCGCTTCGCGCAGGCCGTAAAACTCCAGGTACATGCAGCCCCACCAGACCAAAGCGCCAGCGTGTCAGGCTGGCGGATACGGGCACTGTAACGAGCCAGCCGGCAGGGCTGCGTTAGGAAAAAGTTAAACCATGCCGGGTCGCAGGTCAGCTCGACATAAACGCCCGTTCATGCGCATCTGCACGAGCAAAAGATCAATGTGATGTAGAGCCATGGCCCCGGGAAAATCCGGACCGATAAGGTGGCAAGGTCGTATCATGCTCGGTCCCGGCTTTGTGAGAGCAGTTGCTTTGCGCGTGATGAGTTTCAATGCCAACGGCATTCGTTCGACGACCAGCAAGGGGTTTTTCCCCTGGTTTCTGGCGCAGGATGTGGATGTCCTGTGTCTGCAGGAAACCAAGGCCCAGGAACACCAGCTGACCGATGCCCAGTTCCGGCCCGAGGGCTATCACATCCATTTTCGTGATGCGATCACCAAGAAAGGCTACAGCGGGGTCGGCATCTACAGTCGACGCGAACCGGACGAAGTCCGCACCGAGCTGGGCTGGGCTCCGTTCGACGATGAAGGCCGCTATCTGGAGGTCCGGTTCGGCAACCTGAGCGTGGTCTCGTTCTACATTCCTTCGGGTTCTTCGGGTGATGTTCGCCAGGGTTTCAAGTTCGAGGTGATGCAGTGGTTGCATCCGATCTTGGAGCAGTGGCTGGCCAGTGGTCGCGATTACATCCTGTGCGGGGACTGGAACATCGTGCGGGCCGAGGCCGATATCCGCAACTGGCGTTCCAACCAGAAAAACTCCGGTTGCCTGCCCGAAGAGCGCGCCTGGCTCAACGGCCTGATCGCCGATGCCTGTGGCGATGGTTCCCCGCAACCCGAGGTGGGCTGGATCGATGCTTTCCGCGCGCTCAAGCCCGAAGCCACCGATGCCTATACCTGGTGGTCCAATCGGGGCGGCGCCTACGCCAACAATGTCGGCTGGCGGATCGACTACCAACTCATTACCCCGGGTTTGCGCGCGCGCCTGCGCGATTGCGAAATCTGGCGCGAGCCGCGCTTTTCCGACCATGCCCCTTTCATGGTGGATTACGGCGGATGAGTGGGGCCGGTACCTCGGCGCGAGGCTGGCGTGCGGCCCTGTCGGCTTTTGCCACACCTTCGGCATGGACCCTGTTCTTTTTCGGCTTCGCCTCCGGCCTGCCGTTCCTGCTGGTGGGAGTGACCCTGGCGTACTGGTTGCGTGAGGACGGCATCGAACTGCGTTCGATCACCATGATCGCCAGTGCCGGCCTGGCCTATTCCTTCAAGTTTTTGTGGGCGCCTTTGGTCGATCGCTGGCAACTGCCGTTGCTGGGCCGTCTGGGCCTGCGTCGAGGCTGGCTGGTGCTGGCGTTGCTGATGCTGGGTGCCGGCTTGCTGGCGATGGCACAGGTGACGCCGGAGCAGCTTTCGGTCTTTGTGGGCTTGACCCTGCTGGTGGCCGTGGCCGGGGCCACGCTGGATATCGTGGTCGACGCCTACCGCGTGGAAATCGCCCCGATCGAAGCCCAGGGCGCATTGGTGGCCACCTATTCGCTGGGCTATCGCATTGCCTTGATCGTCAGCGGTGCTCTGGCTTTGGTGCTGGCCGATCACGTGGCCTGGCCATGGGTGTACCGGGTCATGGCGGTGTGTCTGTTGATACCACTGGTGGCCGGCTTGCTGGCCCGGGAACCGGAGGTGGTACGCCAGCGGGTGCACAACTGGGTTGAGGGTTTGAAGGAAGGCGTGGTGGCGCCTTTTGTCGATGTGTTTCGCCGCTTCGGCCACGGTATCGCCTGGGTGCTGATCCTGTTCATCCTGGGCATGAAGATTTCCGACCAGGCCCTGGTCGGGGGCATCATCGGCCCGTTTTATCTCGACCAGGGCTTTACCAAGACCGAAATCGCCGCCGTCACCAAGGTATATGGCATCTGGGTCGGCATTGCCGGCACCTTCCTGGGTGGTATTGCGGTGGCACGCTGGGGTTTGTTGTGGCCCTTGTTCATTGCCATTGCCCTGGGTGGGGCCAGCAATTTGTTGTATCTGATCCTTTTGGGTGCCGATGGCGATCTGTGGCGGCTGACGGTGGTGATTTCCGGTGAAAACCTGGCCCAGGGATTTCTGGGTACGGCCGCGGTGGCCTACCTGTCGGCTCTGGTCAATCAACGCTATACCGCCACCCAGTACGCCCTGTTTTCCTCGCTGATCATGTTGCCGGGGAAAATGTTGGGCTTTTTTTCCGGACAGATCGTGGAAGCGTTTGAGGGCTATGCGGTGTACTTCATTCTCAGCGCGGCACTGTCGATACCGGCCCTGTTGTTGTTCTTCTGGCTCAAGCCCAGGATCCGTTTTGAAGGGGGCACTGCCGACACGCGGCAGTCGGGATCGGCGTGAACGGCCCGGATTCAGCGTGCAATCACCGGTCCTCGTGCTATGTTGGGGCGTGGTGCAGGGGCGGCGTCACTCGCGTTGCCGCAAACCGGGTCGATAGGTCAGTTCATGCCTGATTTTCTAGTCCGAGACATTGACGTGCAGGTCGCCGATCGCATCAAGCGCATCGCACGCGAGCGCGGCTGGCCGATCAATGACGTGATCTTGCATCTGCTCAAGGAAGCCCTGGGCATGGTGCAACCGGAAGCCCCGGTGCCCGGTGATATCGCGCGTCTGGCGGGAACTTTCGAGGACGAGGAATCGAAAGCCTTGGCCGAAGCCATGCGCGCCATGCAGCAGTTGCCCAACGACAGATCGTTCTGATTCCAGGGCTTGCCCACGCTCCCGGTGTCAGGGCGTGGCCATCAGGCTGGGTAGATGGCCCCCAGGATGCGTGAGCCGCGTGCACCGGTGACGTCCGGACAATTGCCGGCCAGGCCGTTGAGGGTCTGCCGCGCCAGCCAGGCAAACCCGATGGCCTCGACGAAATCCGGATCGACACCCAGCACGACAGTGCTGTCCACCGGCGTATCGGGCAAGAGCTGGGCAAGCCGATCCATCAAGACACGGTTATGGACGCCGCCACCGCAGACGTACAGATGGGTGGCCGTGGGCAGGTGTTGCCGAAGTGACTGTGTGACGCTGCGGGCGGTGCATTCAAGCATGGTGGCCAGCACATCCACGGCCTTGATGGATGCCGCGCCGATGCAAGCGTGCAGCCATTCCAGATGAAAGTGATCGCGTCCGGTGCTTTTGGGTGGCGGCAAGGCAAAGTAGGCATCGGCGAGCAGACGCTCCAGCAAAGCAGCATCGACCTTCCCGCCGGCGGCACGTTGCCCGCCATGATCGTAAGCGTCCCCATAGTGCTGGCGCACCCAGGCATCCATCAGGCCATTGGCCGGGCCGGTATCAAAGCCCAGCACCGGACCTTGCCTTGGCAGCAGGCTGAGATTGGCGATGCCGCCCAGATTGAGCACGGCCAGGTCTGTTGCCTGCCCAGCCAGCAAAGCCTGATGGAAGGCCGGCATCAGGGGTGCGCCCTGGCCACCGGCGGCAACGTCACGGCGACGAAAATCGGCCACGGTAGTGATGTTGGTCTGTTCGACGATCAGGCTGGGATCGCCGATCTGCCAGGTAAATGGCGCCTTGCCTGTGGGCACATGGCGCAAGGTTTGCCCATGTGAGCCAATCGCGGCCACCGCCACGGGGTTCACACCGGCCTCTTGGACAAGCTCACACGCAGCCTGGGCGAAGGCGCGCCCGATACGGTGGTCGAGCTGGGCAATCTCGTCGATCAGGATCGGGCTGGCACATTGGGATATCTGCAGGATCCGTTCCTGCAGATCGGTGGGATAACCATAGGTTTTGGCAGCCAGGATTTCCGGTGTGCCCTGTGCGGAAAAACGCACCAGGGCAGCATCGATGCCATCGGCACTGGTGCCCGAGATCAGACCCAGATACAGGCGCGTGTCATCGCTTGCTGCGGACGCGGAGGTTCGAGGCATGGTGACGATGACAGACGGTTAGTGGCATCCCGGCCAGGCTTGGCCGGTGTCCTCAGTTGGCCGCGTAGTGGCGCTGGCTGTCCAGCAAATCCAGTTTCGCCAGCAGCGGTGCCGTCTGCTGCTGGAAGCGAGCCAGTTCGGTCTTGGGCAGAGGCTCGGGTTTGGGCAAGGTCACCTTGAGCGGATCGCGATGCGAGCCATTGATGCGGAACTCGTAATGCAGATGCGGGCCGGTGGCCAGGCCACTGCTGCCCACATAGCCGATGATATTGCCCTGACGCACACGGCTGCCGACCTTGTAGCTGCCCAGACGCGACATGTGTGCATACAAGGTGGTGTAGCCACGGCCATGATCGACGATGACGGTGCGCCCGTAACCATTCTGCCAGCCGGCAAAGCTGATGCGGCCATCGCCGGCAGCCATGATCGGGGTGTTGGTGCGGGCCGCGTAGTCAACGCCGCGATGGGCGCGCATCGTGCCCAGGATCGGGTGCTTGCGCCCGGTGGTGAATTGCGAGCTGATGCGGGTGAATTCCACGGGTATGCGCAGGAAGCTCTTTTTCATCGGCCGACCGTCGAGGTCGAAATACTCGCTGCGGCCATCGGCAAAGGTGTAGCGGAAAGCGTGATAGGCCTTGCCCTGGTTCACGAAGCGTGCCGCGATGATGTCGCCACCGCGCAAACGCACGCCTTCACGATAGACCTCCTCGTAAACCACTTCGAAACGATCACCCACGCGCAGGTCGCGGGTGAAGTCGATGTCGTAACCGAACACCTTGGCCAGTTCCAGCACAGTGCCATAGTCGATGCCAGCCTTGTTCGCGGCGCCAACCAGGGATTGATCGATCACGGCACTGGCCATCTGCACCCGGTGCTGGATCTCGCGCTTGGTCACGTTTTCATGAAAGCTGCCATCTTCAGCCACCGACACGGTCAGGAAGCTGGCCTCGTCACGCTCGAAACGCAGGGCCTGCAGTTGCCCGCTGGCATCGATCTTGAAAGCAAAGCGGGCACCGGCCCGGATTCGGGTCAGCGGATCGCGCAGGTTGGGTTGTTGCAACATCGAATGCAGCAAGGTGCTGGGCAGGTCAAGTGAAGCAAAGACGCCGCCCATGGTCTGACCCGGCTGGATTTCCACCTCATGCCAAACGGCTTCGGTTTCGACGATGGCAGCCACGGCCCCTGTCGGAGCCGCGCTGTCGATGTCTGCGTCCGCTACTTGGATCTGCGGCAAGGGCAGGGGCTGGACCCAGCGCTGCACTTCGTAGTCACCCAGTTCGGCGCTGGCAAAACCCGGGGCAATGGCGGCTGTCAACATAACCGTGGCCGTGACCAGGCTGGCCAGCAACCAGTGTTCATGCCGCGCCCGCATGGGCTTGGCTATGTCGTCCGTGCGCCGGGATGGATGGTCGGTCTCGGCGTGTTTCGGATGCGGGTAGTCTGCCATCCAGGGCCCCCAGCGCGTGCTGCGCAATCAATTGCAGTAGCGAACGATAACGAGGTTGAAGACCCGACGTCAAACCCTTGTTTGTCCGGGTTTTTCCGATGCGTTTCGGTTAACAAATACTTAACCTGACAGCGATGGGTCGGGAGTCAATTGCAGGCGTGGGCTGCCATGCATCAGCGCCATCCTCTAAGCTGGCACGTCGCTGCGTGCTGACGCGGCATTTTTCTTTATCCCTGTCGAGAGGCGAATCGCGTGACCGCTGTGCAGCAAGCTCTGGATCTGATCGGCCGCGGAGCCGATGAAGTCATCAAACTGGAAGAACTCGAAGCGCGCCTGCGCCAGGGTCGCCCATTGCGGATCAAGGCCGGTTTCGATCCGACCGCTCCCGACCTGCACCTGGGCCATACCGTACTGCTCAACAAGATGCGCCAGTTCCAGGATCTGGGCCACCAGGTGATTTTCCTGATCGGGGATTTCACCGGCATGATTGGTGACCCGACCGGCAAGAACATCACCCGCAAACCGCTTACCCGCGAGGATGTGCAGGCCAACGCCCGCACTTACGAGGCTCAGGTTTTCAAGGTGCTTGATCGGGAACGCACCGAGGTGCGCTTCAATTCTGAATGGTTCGGTCAGATGGATGCCGCCGGCATGATTCGCCTGGCTGCCCAGCACACCGTGGCGCGCATGCTCGAGCGCGATGACTTTGCCAAACGCTACGCCGCCCAGCAGTCCATCGCCATCCACGAATTCCTGTATCCGCTGGTGCAGGGCTACGATTCGGTGGCCCTGAAATGCGATGTCGAACTGGGTGGCACCGACCAGAAGTTCAACCTGTTGATGGGCCGGGGCCTGCAGGAACACCACGGCCAGCCACCCCAGGTCGTACTGACCATGCCCCTGCTCGAAGGCCTGGATGGCGTTCACAAGATGTCCAAGTCTCTGGGCACCTATATAGGTATTGATGAGCCGGCCATCGACATCGTCACCAAGGCCATGAAGATCGGTGACGACCTCATGTGGCGCTGGATCGAATTGCTCAGCTTCGAGATCGGCATCGAAGAGGCCGCGCAACTCAAGCAGGCGGCTGCAACCGGCCAGATCAATCCGCGTGACATCAAGCTGCGCCTGGCGCGGGAACTGGCTGCCCGGTTTCAGGGAGCCGTCGAGGCGGAAAAAGCCATCGCCGGCTGGCATGCCGTAGTGCGGGGGCAGGGCGATACCGATACCTTGCCGATTACCGAGATCCCCGTATCAAGCGAGGGTCTGCGTCTGGCCGCACTTCTGGTGGCTGCAGGTTTGGCCGCCAGCAACTCGGAAGCCAACCGCAAGTTCAAGGAACGCGCTGTGCGCATTGATGCAGCCGTGGTCGAAGATGCGCAGCGCGTCTTCGCGTCGGGGTTTGAAGGCGTCGTGCAGATCGGCAAGCGCAATTTTGCGCGCGTGCGGTTGGTGGCCAAAGGCTGAGTTTGAGCGCATCAACAGGCGCTGCGACAGAGCCCAAGCTGTACGCAACCCAACGGAAGGCGCGTCAGCATGATCTTGTTGCACGAAGGTGTTGACGAAGAGAAAAACCAGTGTATTATGAGCGGCTCGCTTGGACGAAACGTCCTCTGCGGTGCGGG
>CAYRJS010000075.1:0-10803 GCA_964424535.1 uncultured Aquimonas sp. | reverse complement strand
AACCGCACGAAAAAGCCGCCGTGGAGCAGGCCCTGTCCTGTGCGGTCGTCGGCAGCCCCGATACCGTCCGCGCCGGTATCGAGGCCTTCATCGCCCGCTACCGCCCCGATGAACTGATCGTCACCGCCAACACCTTCGACCCCGCCGCCCGCCTGCATTCCTTCCAACGCCTGGCCGAAATCCTGGCCTTGCCGGATGCTTGAATCGCACTATCCGGGTGGGACGAATTCACATGCCCACCTTGATTCATGGCAAAATGGCCCACTTGCCACGCAAGCGCCCGTAGCTCAGCTGGATAGAGTACTGCCCTCCGAAGGCAGGGGTCACAGGTTCGAATCCTGTCGGGCGCGCCAGATCATGTCATCAAAGCCCGTTTCGGCAAAGCCGGAGCGGGCTTTTTCATGCTTGCAGGCGCAGGTACGAGCGCGTAGCCCATCCGTATTTCGATCTTGCCGGCGCGTCAAAGCCGCTGTTTCCAGATCGTCGTGGCTGGCACGGGTAGCGGACTCGGCCAGCCTCCTTGGTTGCGACGCTGACGCCAAATCCCATTCGGCGGCATACTCTCTTGTGAGGGAGCCCAGGGTCGCACACGATGAAGGAAAACCACCTCGAAGATGCTTGCCTGGACTGGCTGGCCAGCGTCGGCTGGAGCCTCGTCGAAGGTGAAGCTGCTGCGCCTGGCGGCGAGCTCGACGCGCGCGAGCGTTGGTCGGAGGTGGTGCTGGCTCCGCGCCTGCAGGCGGCGGTGCAGCGGCTTAATCCAGAGCTTTCGTCCGCCGAAGTCGACATGGTCGTCAGCAAAGTTGCCGGTTACGGCCACCAGTCGCTGATTGACGGCAACCGCGAAGTCTACGACTGGCTGCGAAACGGCGTGCCGCTGGAGCGGACCGCCAGCGACGGCCGCCGCGAAGTCCTGCGCGTGCCGGTGATCGACTTCGAAGGTGCCAACGATCTTCTCGCCGTGCGCCAGTTCACCGTGCAGGGCGCGAAGCTGCGCCGACCCGACATCGTACTGTTCATCAACGGCCTGCCGCTGGTGGTGATCGAACTCAAGAACCCGGCCGATCTCCACGCCGACTACGAATCCGCCTGGAACCAGATCCAGAACTACCAGGCCGAGATTCCGCAGATGTTCTGGTTCAACCTGCTCAACGTGATCTCCGACGGCACGGTGGCGCGCTACGGCTCGCTCAGCGCCGAGCTTGCGCGCTACTCGCGCTGGCGGCTGCTGGATGGCAAGAAAGTCGGCAAGAATCAGCTCGAACTCGAAGTCCTGATGCGCGGCCTGCTCGAGCCCGCGACCCTGCTCGATTTCTTTCGTGGCTTCGTCGCCTACGGCGGGGCCGATGGCGGCGTGAGCTTCAAGATCATTGCCCAATGGCACCAGTACTTTGGAGTGAAGAAGGCGGTGGCGCGCGCGGTGGAAGCCCTCACCCAGCGCAAGGACGGCAAGGGCGGGGTGATCTGGTTCACCCAGGGCTCGGGCAAGTCGCTGCTGGCGCTGTTCTACGTCATGGCACTGCGCGATCGCCCGGAGTTTCGCAACCCGACCGTGGTGATGGACACCGACCGCAATGATCTCGACGGCCAACTCTTCGGAACCTTCGCCGACAGCGCCTGGTCGCTGCGCGCGACCCCGGTGCAGGCCGACAGTCGCGAGGACCTGCGCCGGCTGCTTTCGGAAGTCCAGGCCGGCGGCATCTTCTTCTCCACCATCAACAAGTTTGCGCCCGAGCCGGGACAAACTTCGGTGCCCGTGCTGTGCGAGCGCGAGAACGTCGTGGTGATCGCCGACGAGGCCCACCGCACCCAGTACGGCTTCCGTGCCGACATGGATATCAAGACTGGCAAGACCAAATACGGCCTGGCCAAGTACATGCGTGATGCCCTGCCGAAGGCGATTTATCTGGGCATGACCGGCACCCCGGTCAGCCTCGACGACCGCGATACCGAGGCCGTCTTCGGCACCTATGTCGATGTCTACGACATGCTCGCCGCCCAGGAAGATGGCGCCGTGGTGCCGGTCAGCTACGAGTCGCGCATCATCGAATTGCGCTTCAACGAGGCCGAGAAGCAGGCGCTGATGGATGAATTTCTCGACGCCACCGGTGACGAGGACGAAGCCGAGCAAGACCGCACCGCCAGCCGCTACACCCGGCTCGAAGCTCTCGCCATGGCCGACGGCCGGCTCACCACGTTGGCCGAGGATCTCGTGCAGCACTGGCAAGCGCGTCTGGAGCAATGCGACGGCAAGGCCATGATCGTCGCCGTCTCGCGCGAAGCCGCCGTGCGTCTCTACGACGAACTGGTCAAACTGCGCCCGGACTGGCATTCCGACGACATCAACACCGGTCGGCTCAAGGTAGTGATGACCGGCACCTCCGCCGACCCGCCGCACGTCCAGCCGCACCGCACCGACAAGACCGATCGCAAGCTGCTGGAAAAGCGCTTCAAGCAGTCACCCGATACCCTCAAATCCGGCGAAGTGCCGCTGGAACTTGTCATCGTCCGCGATATGTGGCTCACCGGTTTCGACGCCCCGCCCGTGCACACCCTCTACGTCGACAAGCCCATGCAGGGCCACGGCCTGATGCAGGCCATCGCCCGCACCAACCGCATCTGGAAAGACAAGCCTGGCGGTCTGGTCGTGGACTACATCGGCATCGGCGAGGAACTGAAAAAGGCCATCCGCCAGTACACCCGCGACAGCGGCGCCGAGCGCGAGCCGGTGGATACCTCCGGCGCCGCGCTGGGCATCCTGCTCGATACGCTCGATGTGATCCGCAGCGAGTTCTACGCCACCTTCGATTACAGCGGTGCCGAAGACCCGAAGCGCGCGCTCGCCCTTCTCGGTCCGGCGACCGAGCACATTCTTCAGCGTGATCCCGAACCCGACGACAAGGGCCGCAACCGTGGCGTGCGCGCCTACCTCGATCAGGTCGCCAAGCTCACCAAGGCGCAGGCGCTCGCCGGCACCCGACCCGAAGCCATGGCCCTACGCGAGGAAATCGCCTTCTTCCAGGCCGTGCGCGTCAGCCTCATCAAGCTCACCCGCGCCGCCGGAGGAATGTCGCGGCTGGAAAAGGAAGCCGCCCTGCGTCAGCTCGTGGCCAAGGGCGTGCTCGTCGACGGCGTCAACGATCTCTACACCACCCTTGGCCTCGACAAGCCCGATATCAGCTTGCTCGACGAACATTTCCTCGATCAGATCCGCGCGCTGCCGACCAAAAACCTTGCTGCCGAACTTCTCGAACGCCTGCTCGCCGACCAGATCCGCTCGCGCAGCCAGAAGAACGCCCTGCAGGGCAAGGAATTCTCCGCGCGCCTGGAAGAAGCCATCAACCGCTACCAGAACCGCGGCCTGACCACCGTGGAAGTGATCGAAGAGCTGATCCGCCTCGCCCGTGAAATCAACGAGGCCCGCCCGCCCGATGGGATGACGGAAGAAGAATTCGCCTTCTACCAGGCCCTGGCCGAAAACGAATCCGCCGTCCGCGAACTCGGCCACCCTGTGCTGCGCCAGCTCGCCCAGGAACTCACCGACAAGCTGCGCAAATCCGCCACCATCAACTGGCAGAACCGCAAGGACTCCCGCGCCCGCATGATCGCCATGGTCAAGGTACTGCTCGCCCGCCACAAATACCCGCCCGACAAGCAGCCCGAAGCCATCGAGAAGGTCATCGCCCAGGCGGAACTGCTGGCGGATGCGTGGGCGGAGTGAGGCTCGATTCGACCGCTTGGCGGCGGAGTACACCGGGAGAAATTGAGTTTTCAGGTGACCGTTGCGTCCCCCGGATGCCTCAAATAAGGCAACCAACGCGATACCACTTGTAGTATCGTTTGGCTATGAACATCAAGTCGAAGCGCCTGGCTGACATTCTCGATTAGGAGAGTCTGAAGAAGCCCCTTCCGTCGTTCCAGCGAAGGCTGGAACCCATTTCAAAACAACAACATGGATCCCAGCCTTCGCTGGGATGACGACTTTTTCAGACGTTCCCCAACTGATCGCGATGATCGAGAAATACGGAGACACTGCATGAATCGCTATCCACTCAACATCTTCTGGTCGGACGAGGACGAAGGCTTTATCGCCGAAGCGCCGGATCTGCCCGGATGCTCCGCATGGGGCGGAACCGAGGCCGAAGCCGCAGGCGAAGCGCAGGACGCCATCACTGCCTGGCTTCAAGCCGCCGAGGCGGCCGGCCGCGCTATCCCGAAGCCAAGCATCGCCGCCCCCGTCTCACGCTACAGCGGCAAGTTCCTCGTGCGGGTGCCGCGCAGCCTGCATGCGCGCTTGGCGCGCGAGGCCGAGCAACAGGGCGTGAGCCTCAATCAGTGGGCCGCGATCAAGCTGGCACAGACGACGTGAGAAGGACGGGCGACTAAACGGGGCATGACAAGCAGCCCGAAACCAAGGAGAAGGTTATCGCCCAGGCGGAACTGCTGGCGGATGCGTGGGCAGGGTAGAAGCCTGCCGATTTGCGACGGCTCGCAAGCCACGTTCGTTGTTCAGGATTTGATGAGATGGATCGTGAAGTAGCCGCAGCGGGTCACACGTCTTGATCCGGAAGCAATGTACGGTATTATTCCGTACAAAGGAGAGTTGCCATGACCACCGCTGCCGCCCGCCTCGACCTGCGCCTGAACCCTGCCGACAAGGCCAGGATCGCCCGTGCCGCCGATTTGCGCGGCGTGCCGCTCTCGGCCTTCGTTCGGGATGCCGCCATGCGCGAAGCAGAGAGCGTGATGGCCGCCGAGTTGACCGTGACCCTGTCGGCGAAAGAGTCCAAGCGCTTTCTGGAAGCGATCGACGCGCCGTTCCAACCCAATGCCAGATTGAAGAAAGCGCTCGCCCGACTTGCACAGGATTGATGCATGCTGGTCGTCGAGCAACTCCAGCCCAAGCGGCATGATCGCAGCGGCTTTGCCTGCGGTGAGCCGACGCTGGATAGCTATCTGCGTCAGCTTGCGGCGCAGCACCATCGCGACGGCATCAGCACCACCCACGTATTGGTCGATGATGCCGCACCCGGCCACATCCTCGGCTACTACACCTTGTCCGCGGCCCAGCTATTGCTGACCGAACTGCAAGAGCTGGATCGAAGGCGCCTGCCCAACTACTCCGTGCCGGCGATCAGGATGGGGCGTCTGGCGGTTTCACGATCCGAACAGGGCAAGGCGCATGGCGACTATCTGCTCGCGCACGCCGTCGCCCGCTGCCTGAGCCTTCGTGAGCAGCTCGGCGTACGAGTCCTGGTGGTGGACGCACTGCATACCAAAGCGGCAAGGTTCTATCGGCATTACGGGTTCCGTGAAACATCCGAGTGCGCAATGACGCTCTATCTGCCGTTGGGCTGCTGACGATCCAGCCCGAGGTATCGCCCCTTTGAAACCACGCCATGAAGCATGATTTCTAACCGCCTGCTTTTGCAATCCGGCGTAGAGGTTGGACGACATATTGCTGTAGGTTGGCCCTACGTGGCCGACGTATAGGCTTGGCACAAGCGATCGGCGTATCACGCCAGTCTGTCGACGGGCTGGTACGCGAGCGGCGTGCGATTAGCCCGGACATGGCGCTGCGACTCGGCCGATTGTTTGGCAACCGTGCCGAATTCTGGCTGGACGCGCAGCGTGCGGTGGACCTGTGGAATGCCAGCCAGGCAGCCAGGGACGCGATAGTGAAGATCGAGCCGCTGGTGGCTTGAAGTTTCCCCCGGTCAGACCCGCAGCGAAGTCATCGTGCTTTCTGAGCTGGCTGGCCGAGTGAGTTCGGCGTCTTGAGTAGAAAATTGAACGCAAGAGGATCGTGCTGGCCGCACTGCCCGAACTGTCACTGCAAATTGTCGAGTTCGCGTGGGACATGGGCATATCACCATGATGGACGCTATCAAGCTCACCGGAGCCAGCCGCAACACCTTGAAGCAGCTCTTCCGCAGACTGGTCGAACGCAATCACCTGGAGCAGCGCGGCAATGGACGTAGCACGTGGTATGGGTTGAAGTGATGCGGCTGCCAGCGACTGGCTGAGCCGCCAAGGACTTTCGCACCCGCATGGCCGCCATGAGCAAAGTGCTACCGGCGATACACAGGCCACCGCCGGACGAGCAGTAAGGGGGTAGTCGACAACTACATGCACGAGAATACGATGCAGGAACAAAACCGTGAGGATCCAGACAATGCGTGCGTATGCATTCATCCAGAAATTTCGACGGCCTGTATGGCAGAGTCATTTTCTAAGTACCTAGAAGTGAACCTGGCCCGGTTATCCTGGAGCGCGACGAAATTCTCACCCTATTCACGGTCACGAACCTCCCTTTGCCACGCGATGACCCTCCCCTCGCCAGCTCGCCCGCCCGCGAAGTTCAAGGACGACGACACTCCGTTCTAAAGGCTAAAGCACGAAAGCACAACGCAACCAGGATTCACGATGCCCATCGTCAAACGCCCGACCGTACCACTTACCCTCGACAACCTGATTCAGAGCGGCTGGCGCGAGATCGTCACGCCTGTCATCCAGGAAGGGTACTCCTGCGCATGGCAACCACTTTCCAGCGCAGCCACGTCTGCCTACGAGGCGGGGGATCAGGGCAAGTCGCGCGCCCTCTGGGTGCTGGCGGATGCGGTCTCGATGATGCTGGTACCCAAGTCGTCAACCTCACCTTTCAGCGCATCGGTTCAAACGCCTGAGGGTCGCAGTGCCATTCCTTCCGACTTTTCCGCGGAGGACTTGGACGTTCTCGGCCAGTTTGTCGCACATGTCGATGAGCCATGGCTACGTGCGCGCCTTGCGGATCTTGTCTGGTTTCAACAACGACCCCGCAAGGGCGACATGCTCTTGGCCGCAGTTGACGCATACCGGTCGGTGCCTCTGACACGTGAGCTGTGGCTCGCCGGTGCAGATGATGGATGGCGCCGCGCCTTGAACCTCGTTCGCATGGCGGGCCAGGGCGCCGGCATCGTTTCGCAGGAAATGGAGGCCGCATTGCTCACCGCCTTCGACAATGCTGGGGAAGAACCCCATTTCAAGCTTCGTATCGCCAAACTCATTTTTGACACTGGCTTCGCAGGGGATCGACAGCCCTCCATCGCCGAGGATCTAGTGGAGATCGGCACACGTATTGGGGCCGCAGGTGATGGCTTCTTGGCCAGAGATGCATTCTCCCTTGCACGCGACTTCTTCAAGCGACTCCGTGACGAAACCCGCGACGCCGACATGGGTGCAGCTATCGCCGAGTCTTGGGTGGCCGACGCTGAAGGCAGAATCATCGGAGGTGCACCTAGCAACGCCATCGCCGCATCGTTCTTCGAGAATGCGATGCAAGCCTTTCGGACAGTCCCCCGCCGTGAGCGAACGCGTCTCAACATTGAGGCACGTCTTCATCAGGTACAGGTACAACTAGGGGAAGCCGGCACTCGAGCAGTAGCAGAGATGAAGGTCGTCAGCTCACCATCGGTCGACATCACCGACCTCATCAACAAGTCACGGGACGCGGTCAGCGGCAAGGAACCACTCGTGGCATTGAAGGCGTTTGCCTCGCTATACCCCGGCCCCAACGTCGACAAGCTTCGAGAAGATGCCCAGGCAAACCGACAGAGATCCGTGCTGTCCCAGCTTTTCGGCGTCACCAGCCTGAGTCGTGAAGGGCGCGTCATCGCACGTCAGGATGGCGGCAACCTCGATGGCGAGGACAGCGAGGAGCGGCTGCTTGCATCAATGGTCCAAGACCATCAGATCACGGTTGGCTTGGTAATTCAGGGTCAGATGCTCCCAGCCATCGACGTGCTGCGCGCCGAGCACAACTTCACTTTGCAAGATTTCGTGGACCTGGCAGCCGCATGCCCTCTCATCCCGCCGGGCCGTGAGCACTTGGTCGGAAAAGCA
Source organism: uncultured Aquimonas sp. (assembly GCA_964424535.1). Lineage (GTDB taxonomy): Bacteria > Pseudomonadota > Gammaproteobacteria > Xanthomonadales > Xanthomonadaceae > Denitratimonas. The sequence continues at coordinate 2,922 of CAYRJS010000075.1, read as the reverse complement.
CTGTTTGCCGGATTGAACGGCGACTTCGACATCGCACTGCATCTGCTGACGCCCCAAGTCGAGAATTTCGTCCGATACCATCTGAAGCAAGCCGGCATCTTGACGACACACGTCGACAAATGCGGCATCGAGAACGAGATTGGGTTGAACAGCCTTATGGATTTGCCGGGGGTGGACGATGTGCTGTCAGCCAACCTGGCATTCGAGATCCGAGCCATGTTCTGTAACCCACATGGCCCCAACTTGCGCAACGAGGTGGCGCATGGATTGGTCGATAATAACTTGGCCAACTCACTGCCGTCGGCGTACGTGTGGTGGATGATCTTTCGACTAGCATTCGTTTCCTGGTGGAACAGCAAGCGCCCCGCCACACCTTCGAGCAACGATAACGCCGATGAGGAAGCGCAGCCGCATCAAGAAGACGGGCAACCACCTAACGTGTAGTCCCGGGCCACGAGCCCCCGAGAAGCCTCTTGAATACTGCTTTTTGTAGACGCACTCTTCAACGCCGAGCTTGGATTTCACCGCCTTGCCGACCGTAGTCCTCAGCGTTGATTTTTCACTACGGACTTTGCAGTGCGGTCGGATCGTCGCTCAAAGGGTTCTTCGCCATCCAATCCGCGCACATGATCAAACAGAGCCGTGCGAATGCTTCAGCGAGCCTTCGCGATGACGACCAGTCGTGGCCGAGCTTGTCATTGGTACCGTGAATCGTACGACTACGCCCATCGCTGTAGATCTCATCGATAGCTGCCTTCAGCGTCGGCCCATCCTTCCTGATGAGGTCCTGGTCCTTGATGCTCAGCCGTGCATTTACGACTCGTTTGATCCCACCAGACTTTCCACCACCAGCCAGCGCGTCGAGCGTCGCGGTGAACTTCACTACGGCCATCAGGTCGACCTCCTCGCGACAGGCTTCATGAAACCACAGCAGCGCCTGCGCGAGCACACTCATCATTTTGGGGCGCGATGAGACACCCGTTGCGGTCAGATAGTACGTGATGGCCTCTCCCATGACGGCGAAAACATCCTCGTGCGCAGTGAACTGCGATAGCCACTCCTGCGCAGAAATCGTTGGTCCATGCGGCATGCCAACAAGGTGTCTGCCCGCGAGCGTTTTTACTCCAGGCTTGAATACTAGGGAGAGCTGGCGTCGCACTGGGGGATCAATCAGCAGGCGGAAGCCCGACAGTGCGCTTGATGGGACTTCCCAGCGTAGCGATATCGCTGCCATCGCCATGTGCGCGGCGATCTGAGCTTTGAGACGACCCGCCTCCGCCGCTAGCCCGGTTGTGCTTACGCTGCATACAAATGGACAATCGGCCATTGCGCCCTGCACATCGCGTTCGCGCATTGCTTCAACGCCCTGCTTGCGCTTTGCAAGTTTCCCGCCGGCCCACCACTTGCGCAATCTTCGAGCCGTCGTAGCGCTCACATCGCCTGCGGTTTCCTTCCGGTTCAGCCACGCCTCCCGCGGTTCAAAACGAACAGGACCAATCTCAAACGGCGCAACATCCATGTTGCCGAACAAGGTGCAGCCAAACCCGTGCTCGCAATCACTTGTCGCCGGTGTGGTTACTAACTGTGCCTGCACGGAAGCAATGACCTTTGTCGCGTTCTTGGCACAGTCATCGTCGAGATCGATGGTCACGAGTGCGGGACCAAACATCCCGCGAATGAGCCAGGTCCATTCCTTCACAGTGTGACTCTGCGCGAGCGAGGGGGACGCCTTGCGAAGCTCATCTGCAATGGCCGTTATCAATCGCTCCATCTCGCTTGAGAGAACAATCGACCTTCCGTCGCCCGTGGCAATCCATCCGGGCATCTCGAAGTCGCCCTTGTCCTTTTCCGGTAGCGCATCGGGAGCCTGTATCCGCTGAAGCTCCGTAATCAGGTTCTGTCCCAACGTATCAAGTATCGCCATATGCTCTCCAATGGCCTCTAAAGTGCCAATTACTCCAGCACAGGAAAAGTCTCTTGGTGACGACTTGCTCACATCGACCACCAATGGTCGAGCGTAGCTTGCGGCCTTCACTCGGACAGACCATCAGTAGCGGCCTCTGCCTCGGGGAAGCGGAGCTTTCCGGAGATCAGGCGGGGCAAAAGTGTGTCGCGTGCTTCGGACAAAAGTTCTGCCAACTCGGCGTTCGCAAAGATGGCTCTCTCGATTGGCTCAACGATATCTGCAAAGGCGTTCGCGACAGCCTCGCTTGGAACAGCTACGAGGAAGTCCTTGAGCCGTGTCAGTTCGATGCGCTGACGCCCGCTTGTGCCACTCATTGACTGGATGGCATGCACACGGAAGTCGGCCCGGCGAGCCAGCAGGTACGCGAAAAACGGGGAAAGCGGTGAAAGCGGGCGCAGCACAATGAACTCGGTTGATCCCCAGCCCACCTGTCCGCTCTGGAGGCAGCTCACGTACGCCGTCTTCCCGTTTTCCAGGCACGGCGTGATGCGCGCCAGCAGCGTATCGCCGTTTATGAACTTTGATCCGGAAGAGAAATCCCGTTGAACCGGCGTCATTGGCACGCAGCCAGCTGTCGGGATACTTGCCATATCCAAGTATGGCGCGAAGCTTCCCTTCTTGAGGTTGCGTCGCGGGTTGATTTCCAACGCTTCGTCCAATGAACAAGCGCTCCAACCCTTCGGGATCGAACCGAGCTCGGAGTCTTCGAACTCACTGGGGAATAGGGCGGCAATGGCGGGGTCCATGGCTTCGGGGGTGCGGCCTTCGGCTTTGGTGTGGACGGGATCGAAGTCGACGAACCAGGACTTGAAGAGGGCTTGGGCGATAGCTTCGAGGGTGGTGTTGGTTTGGCGCAGGTTGTCGATGCGGTCTTTCAGCACACCTAGTATTTCAGTCGTGCGATTCTGAGTTTCGATATCTGGCAACCGCACTGGTATCGCCGAGAGGATGCTGGT
>CAYRJS010000074.1:0-10842 GCA_964424535.1 uncultured Aquimonas sp. | reverse complement strand
TGTCGATTCGTTCGTGCATATGATCCACTTCCTTTCAAGAATGCCCCCAGCGCTTGTGCGCTTGCCGGTGATGGGGGCGGGACCGGCGATCGCCCGATGGGCAATGCGTGTGCCTACAGAGGCTTTTTCATGCACGCGGTAGCGCCGGCACCGGGCCGGCAAGCGCACATGAAAAAGCCCCCGAATGGGGGCTTGGTGAGTGAACACGTAAGGCGTGTTCAGTGGATGGGATCAGGCACCGGAACCAGCTCGATCTTCCGCCACGAGTAGGGCGTCATCTTGCTGGCCATGACCTCGCACTCGCGCCGGGTCATGGGATAGGCGGTCTGCCGAACGCGACGATCCATGTCGGTGTTCACCACGTCAATGTGGTACAGCTGACTACCCATCAGTGGGCCTTGGCACGTGGCCGACGCGCCCTCTTGGTGATGTTGACGGTGACATAGGCCCAGGAGCCATCATCGAAGATGCGCTCGAAGACCTCACCCAGCTCGATGAAGTGCACATCTTCAATCCGAATCGGATCACGACCGGCATGGTCGCTATCGGCGTGCACTTCGTAGGTATCGGAGCCTCGGTCATAGCGCACCGCCACGCGGCCCTGGAACATGGCCGTAGACACGTGGAAGCTCAGCTCCGGAGGAGTTTCGATGATCTTCTCGGGCACCGGATCCACCAACCGGAAGTCCTTGCCACCGGCATCGGCGATCATGTGGACGATCCTGCGATAGCCACAGTCAGAGCCAGGCGCCGGCAGCAGAGTCATCTGACGGATCATCTCCGCAAGCTCAGGACAGGTGGGCTTGGTTTCCAGCGGGAAGTCCAGATGACCAGCACCGATGACCATCGTCTTGACCTCGTACTGCGTGCCGTCCGGCATGGTCCGAATTTCCACTTCCGGCTCATCAAGCCTGCGCCCATCAAACTTGCGACGGGCGTAGGTCACGACCTGCACTTTGTCACCCACCTGGGGCAACTCATCTCCCCTCAGAATGCTGGCCGGGACACCGATGAAATCAATGCGTCCGGTCTTGACCAGAAGCAAGTCATCGAATGCCACCACCGTGCCCTCAATCGGCTTGGGGTCAATGAAGAACCCAAACGCATTTTGGGCCGGATCCAGCGGATTGATGTACCCGAACTTGTACTTCCGAGCATTGCTCGGGACGAACGCGTGCACGACACCGTGCACGTATTGTTTCGCAGAAGTGCGATCCATGGTTTTTTCCTTTCAAGAATGTCCCCGACGCTTATGCGTCTGCCGGTGTTGGGGACGGGACCGGCGTATCGCCCGATGGGCAATGCGTGTGCCTTGCAGAGGCTTTTTCATGCACGCGGCGACGCCGGCATCAGGCCGGCTCGCGCACATGAAAAAGCCCCCGGATGGGGGCTGGAAGGGCAGGGCTACTCCAGCGGCGCCATGAAGCTGGCGAGCTGCGGGGCGATGGGCCTTGTCGGTTCGACGTGGACCATCACCCGCGTGTCCCCTGCCAGGGGTGGGCGGTTGTGCTGTACCCGACGCCGCCAGACTGTCGGGGATCGGATGTCGATCATTACCGCCCTGTAGTGTGGAGCTTCAAGCAAGCCGGCCAGAGGCCGACAGTCGCTTGCGTCCGAGCCGTTCTTCTTCAGATGCACGACGGCTTTTTTGAGATCCATGACCGGGTAATGCCGGTTGGTTTGTCGAACCCAAATGCGCTGGGTCAACGTGTTGTAGAAGATGTGCTCAATGCGATCTCGCGTGGGCCAAACCGCATCAAGCAGACCGGCGCGAGCCAGGATGGCTTTGGCGCCGACCTGTACCTTTCGCTCGCAGCGGCTGATCGGATAGACACCAGGGAACATCATGATGGGTTCGGTTTTCATCGGGGCCTCTCTTGCGGTGGTGGATTTCCCTGGGTGCGCGGACCGCGCCACACATCCAGGGAAATCCACCGGGCAAGTCAGAAGCGGGCAGGCCGGCATGATTGCCGGCCTGCCTTTCCCTTTACTCGATGATGGGCAACCAGATCTTGTCGGTCGACTTGAACCGGAAGCCATTGGCTTTCAGGTAGGCGACCTGCTTGCGCATCAAGCCCGATGCGGGATCCAGCTTGACGGGCTGGCGTGCCAGCACGGCCTGAGCAAGATCGCCAAACAGCTTGGCCACCTCCGAATCCGGATCAGGTTCTGCGTCCTCATCCGATGTTGGGTGCAGATCGCTCCCGTCCGCAGATTGCGGTTCGTCCTTGCTGGCAACAGGTGCCGGAGGATCAGGAATCTCATCCTCGGGTTCCTCAACCAGCCCCGGCGCCATCAGGGGATCGTTGTCATCCGAGTTTTCCTGCGCTTCATCGGACTGGATCTGAAGATCACGTGTCCACACCGCCAGTTCCGAAATGGAAGCTCCATTGGCTGGCCGGGTGGCGATGAAGATGTTTTCCACGTCAGCAGTGACGGGGTAGCGCCCTTCATCCAGTTGCTGGATCAGGGGGTGTTTGATTGCAAACTCGCCAATCTCCAGATGGAGTTTGGCGACATTGAACGGGCCGTTGCGGCCGTTGACGGCCTTGACGGCCAGAGTGCCCTGGAACCACATGGTGGTGCTCCTTTGCTTGGGTGGGAGAGTCGATCGCCGGTACAAGCCGGCTGGCCTTTTCAGATCGGTGAGGCCGAATCGGCAGATGCCGATGGATTCCAAGCAAAGGGGATGTTCGGTTTCCCCAGGCACACTTTTGCAAGTGCGCCTGGGGAAACCGCGTCCCGGCAAGTCTCACCGGGACACGGCAAGTAGGCCCCGCGATGGCCTTGCCAAACCAACGCTGCACACGGAGCAGGGGGCGGACCGTGATTTATTTTTGATTACCGCACAGGTGAAGCCTTGTGCTCGTGCGGTCGAGCCTGATCAGGAATGACATCACCAGGTGCGACTGGCAAAACGGCCGCATGATGATGTGAAGGTAGGGAGGCCGTCGCGGGGCAGTTCAGCACGTAGATGGGATGTGCATGGACCTGGGCACCCGGATGCCCAGGTCCATGCACACATCACTGGTACGGCAGGAAGCCTGCCGTACCTTCATTGCATTCAGAACGGCAGCTCATGCGGATCCCATCCGCGATCAAGTGCCTCAACATCAGCAGTGACCGGATACAGGAAGTGAACCACATGCTCTTGACCGTGTTGCCCGAAGAGGCGATGTGCTTCTTCTTCGGCTTGCTCATCGTTTTTGAGGACGCGGCGGGTCTTCTGCATGAAGGCGCCGGTGTCGGGGTTTTTGTTCCCCCAAATCTCGTAGATGTTCATGGATTTCTCCTGCCCATAAAAGCCGAAAGGCACCCTGGTGAGGGTGCCTTTCGGTTGCGGCGTGGAACTCAGAATGCGATGTCGTCCGAATCGAACGAATCATCGTGCTGGTCACCCATCACCGCTGCGCGGCGAGGGGCGTCCTTTTGCGCCTGGGAGTCAGCTTCCGCTGACTCGTCAGTGCGGGAGTAGACCTTGTTGCCGTCGACATAGAGCTGTTCGACGGCATACAGGCGGCCGTAGTTGGCAATGGCCGGGTCACCGGCTTTACCAAACTTGGAATCCTTCGACCGGGTGTAGATCGAGGACGACAAGTTGCTGACGCGGACAACAGCCCAGATCTGCGATTCAGAACCAGCGTACTGGTTCAGAAGTTCATCCGCAGGGCCTTGGATATTGCAGTTGACGAGGTATCCCTCGTCAGCATCGCCTTCCGCAGGGTTCTTGGCCCCCTGAAGGAACTTGACGCGAGCCGCCAGATACGGCTGGCCACGTCGCGATCCCTTGGGGGTGACCATCCGGATATCGTTAAGATATGCCGGTCCACGGAGGGCGGTGTTGTGGAACTGGTTGGTATTGGCGCTCATGATGAAGACTCCTTGAATGAAAAATACCCATTCAAGAAGACAGAACACCACCCTGGTCGGGGAGAGTCTGTCTCCCGTCAGGGTTGAGTTGAGAATGCATCCGGCTCTTGTGAGCCTGGTCCAGGTTGGATGCGAGTGGACCGACCTCAGAAACGCTGAGGTGCCGCTAACGATGCCAGTCTAGGCATGGCGTGCTATTTGTGTCAACCCGTGAAGTGAGTGGCTGACCCGACACCAGCACCTGTTAGCATTGCTGCTAACAGCCTGCCTCTTGCTCCGCTCCCGCCATGCCCACTGACACCACCGCGCTATTGCACACCGTCGCGATCCCCCTGGGCGCAGCGCACCCTGAACCGCCAGGGCTGCATCTGCCCATGGGAGCGGCCCGGGTTGCCCTGGGCTTTCCGTCGCCGGCAGAGGACTTCCTTGACGAAGGCATCGACCTCAACCAGGTGCTGATCCGCAATCCGGCCGCCTCGTACCTGTACCGCGCATCCGGCTGGTCGATGATCCTGGCCGGCATCTGCGACGGCGACATTCTGGTGGTCGATCGCAGCATCGAGCCTGTGGACGGCCACATCGTCATCGCCACATGGGAGGGCAATCAGCCGACCTGCAAGGTGCTGCGCTTGATGCCGGCCCACATCGAGTTGCACTGTCGCAACCCTCGCCACCCGCCCATCGTGCTGCCATCGGAAACCGAGGTCGAGATCTACGTGGTGGCCAGCGTGGCAAGGCAGATGCACCGAGGCCATGGCCAGTACAACGGTTCCCGAAAGTTCAGCGCATGAACGCGGCGTTCCACCTGATCGACGCCAACAACTTCTACGCATCGTGTGAGCGGATCTTCCAACCTCAGCTGTGCGGGGTGCCGGTCGTGGTGCTCAGTTCCAACGATGGCTGCGTGATCGCCCGCAGCCAGGAAGCCAAGGCACTCGGAATTCGTATGGGGCATCCCATCCACCAAGTGCCGGCGACCGTCCGGCGACAACTCCATGTTCGTTCTGCGAACTTTCCGCTCTACGGGGACATCAGTGCCCGCGTGCTTTCCATCTTGCGCGACACCGGCTTGCCGGTTGAGGCGTACAGCATTGACGAATCCTTCCTGCTGGACAGGCGCCAGATCGCGCAACGTGGCCCGTGGGCGCAAGCGTTGCGCGATCGCGTGTGGCGCTGGACCGGCATACCCACCTGCATCGGCATCGGCCAGACCAAGACACTGGCAAAGCTGGCCAACCACGTGGCCAAAACGGTCACGCGCAAGCCTGGCCAGTACCCGGCCGATCTTGCCGGCGTGGCGGACCTGTGCGCACTTCCTCCAGCCGCGCTGGCGAGCATCCTGGAAGCCACGCCGGTAGCGGATGTCTGGGGTGTTGGCCACCGCTGGGCAGAACGCCTGCACAGCCTGGGCATCGACCATGCCCGCGCATTGCGTGATGCGGACTCGCAGCGCATCGCCGATCAATTCGGTGTTGTGCTGCTGCGCACTCAACGCGAGCTGCGTGGCGATTCTTGCCTCGCTCTGACCGAAATGGAGCCGGCGCGGAAACAGATCATGGTCAGCCGCACCTTCGGGCGCGCTGTCCAGAATCACGACGATATCGCCCAGGCCTTGGCGACGTTCGCCGTTCGTGCCGGCGAGAAGTTGAGATCCCGGAATCTAGTGGCTGGCGCCCTGGGCGTGTTCGCATCCACCGATGCTTTCCGGTCGGATCTGCCTCAACACCACCCGCAGCGCGTGGCCGCACTGCCAATCCCGACATCGGACACACGCGAGCTGCTGCACACCATGCATCGACTGCTGCAATCAGGCTTCTTCAAGACTGATCACTGCTACAGGAAGGGCGGGGTTTGGCTTCTGGACCTGGTAGAGCGTGAGTTGGTCCAAGCCGATCTGTTTGCGCCGGCAGCAGCCGGCGAGGGCCTCATGGACGTTGTGGACGGAATCAATGCCAGGTTCGGGGGTGGCGTGATCGGTTTTGCTGCCACGGGTTGGCAGAAGGCGCCCACCTGGGCGATGCGTCAGGCTTCGCTGTCACCGCGTTACACCACGCGCATTGAAGAGCTGCCGACTGCCTATTGCTGATCGCCTACGTGCGAGGCGTGTTCCGCCCACACGCGAAACACTTGGAATACGGCCCCCAGCGGCCGTCCTTGATGTGGCCCAGCGGACCACCGCAGTGGCGACAGGCTGCTGCATCTGGATTGCGCTGCCATTCCAGGACTCCGAGCAAGTTCCACATGTAAACCACGAATGCCAGAACCAGCGCCACCGGAAATACGTAGCTGGCCACCTGATCAGCAAGGGCGCCCACCATTGGAGTCTTGGAAAAGACGAAACGAGCCATGAGCGCCACTATGGCGCCGGTCAGAAGGATGAAGCCGGGCAGCACAGACAATCGCCAGTAGCTCATTGAGCAGCCTCTTCGCTGAGCGCTGATCCAGTCGGTTCATCGCCGCTCGGTGCCACCCACGGGCCGGTGGCGCCGAAGCGATCCTGCACACTCAATGATCGAGCCATCAGCCCGTCATAGATCCGGTAGGGGCACCTGACAAGCCAGGCAAGGTGACCCAGCGCATACAGCAGCCATGCCAGCCCGTAACCGAATTTGGCGCGCATCAGCAGTTCCCGATCCGAACAGCAGGTGCACACGCCTTCGTGTAACAGTCCGCACACACCGGCTGTCCGCACAGCGTCGTGGCGAACGCATGGGTCAGCAGATCCTCGGCGGGATGATCGCATTGCGGGCAGACAAAGGGCGGCATCCTGCCCAGCTGGTGGCACTTCTTCAGGTAGTCCTCGACCACCTGCCCGAAGCAGGCCCGCGCTGCCGCCGGCGGCACGGTGAAAGCCACCACATCGGCCACATACAGCAACCTGCCCTGCACCAGATTCTGACCTGGCACCGGGGAAAGCTCGGCGTAGTAGCCTTGATACTCAACTGTAGTTTTCATTTGCTTGCCTCCTGGGTGATATTTTTAACTCCCCCACTTACCTCCAGCTTGGCTTAGTTTCATCGTGTTGTCCTCGATACGGTGTTAGGCCGCTCTGACAGGATTTCCCATCCGAAGGTGTCATCCTCGTCGTCATCGGTCGTGAGGCTGAAGGAGAAATGCTGTTCTATGCGCTGGCTCTCGCCGAAATAACAGCCGTCGATTTCTTGCGCCCAAAAGCATGTTTGCGGTTCGCCGATCCACCCAACAATGTGCGTCGCCCATTCCGGAGCGTTAGTCCACGTCATTCGGTCAATGTGTTGTGCTTTCATGTTTGCTCCAAGCGTCGCGTCCCAACACCTATTGTCCATGGCACCAGCTCCCACCTGATTTGACCCTGGCTCAGCCGAAAGCACTGCGAGACAGCAGCAGCGCCAAGCCCAAGACCGGGGCCAGCACCCACAGCACCCGCTTCATCAGCTTTTCCGCCTGCGTCCACTTTTCCAGCTCTTCGGTATCGACCGTCTCCGACCTACGCCCACGACGCACTTCACACACGCTTCGCAGATACATGCCCAGGAGCGTCATGAAGACGCATGCCAGGACGAAGACGAACGAATTGCTCATCACGATGTTCTGTTCCATGTCAGCTCTCCTGTAGTGGGGTTTGTTGATTCAGTGATAGATGACCCACGTGGGCCTGCTCAACAACGGCACGCTGATTGCCAGACTTCACAAGCTCGATCAGACCCAGCCGTTCCGCCAGTTCCCGACGCTTGCCCGGGAACGCCTGCTTCATGGATCCAACCTGATCCATGGCACGTACCGCAGCCAGGGGATAACCCGTGATCTGCGCCACTTCCGCCCATGCCCTGCCGCTGGCACGAAGCGCATGCAGTCGCCCCTTGCGAATGCGAACAGAACTCACGATCCACTCCTGAGCGACTTGCGCCCGGTCTGCTTTGTAGCCGGCTTCGCCGCTGGCGGGGCATCCACCACAGGCGCACCGGCCAGCTGCAAAGCGACACTGAAATCCAGACCCTGCTCGATCCGGGCACGCACTCGCCACAGCACCTCTCGCAGCGCCCGTTGCTCGGGGTCCGAGAACGAACGCAGGTGAGCTGCCAGCTCGCTGGCATCCACACCTCGGGCCTGGGCAGCATCCTGCTGTGTCAGGACAACTCCCCACAGCAGCGCGACCGTTCGCAGCTCTTCGAGCATCTTCGGATCACCATCCACCAGATCCACCAGCACCCGCCACTGTGCAGCCGTCAGGCCCGGCACCAGGTGTTCCACGAAACCCATGTAGTCCTGTACCACCTGGTTGATACGCGGCGACCGCTCTTTCTCAAAGCCGGCCAGCACCTCTTCGGCGCCTTCCCGCAAGTACAGGGTGAAACGTGTTCCGGTGCGTTGCATGGGGTGGTCCTTGACTGTCGATGGAACCAGTCTGCGCCCCTTTCGCACCTTTGGGAATACTTACGCGCCCTTTCTGTTCATTGACTATTCATGCGAAAACAGCAGGCGAAAAAAAACCCGGCAGGAATGCCTGCCGGGTTGCTTAAGGTACGGAACAGAGCCGCACTAGATGAAATCTTACATCACCTGTCCGGATCATACACCAAATTGCCTGGGGCAACATTTTTTTGTTCAGCAATCAGATTGGGCCATTTCCAACCACATCGAGTAGACGTTGTGGACTGGTTTTCCCAGACGGCGGGCGAACGCCACGCAATGCGCGGTGCCGCCCTTGCCGCTGTCATCGTAGAGTGCAATCACTTCGTCTGAATCCCGCACCATCGCCTCGTTGCGCTGGAACAGCGCGGCCGGGCTGTACGCGGGACTGACATGCACCTGCTTCTCGGCAACGGCCAGCAGCTGCTCATAGCGCCGACGCGCATGATCTGGCCAGCGCCCGTCCTGCCCTGGAAACGGAACATAGGCATGGAACGGGATATCCAAATCATGTGCGGCCCTGGCAATGGCCTGATCCCAACCAAGTGCCATGCCCGTCAACACCAGCTTTGGCGATCGCTCGCCAAGCACTCGATGAGCCAACGCATGCAGCCGGCCATTGACCGTATCGCCGTACCCACCGAGTCTGGCCGGGCGATGCCCGGTGACAGACAAGATCGTCATGACCGACCTTCCATGATCGCCTCCAGTTGTGCCTTGCCAGACTGATACACAGACATCGCTGCATCGTCAAACAGTGGACCGGCCAACCAGGGGCTTTCCTGGACCTCTTCCAGCACCTTCGGCATGATCTCCTTGGCCTTGGCACGCATGGCTATCAGCACCTCTTCCAGGGTCGGATCATCCACGCCTTCGAGCGTCTCACGACAGCCCCTTCCCAGCAGTTTCATAGATGTTGTGGCAACGCGATGCACTGCTGATTGCAGTGCTGGCATGGTTGGTTGAGAAGCGCTCATACCGGCACCTCCTGCTGGTCCTCAAGCTCACCAAAGACCGTCTCGCCTTCCTTGCCGGCATTGGCACAGGCTTCACACCAGTGATCGTCGAGTACCGCGACCACCTCCCAATCCTGCGTGTCCCGACACCAGCGAACCTGGGCATCGTGGAAGACCTCTTCCGCTCCACAGGTGACACAGAACCAACCCGGCTTTTTGGCCGGGATCTCCAACTGATGATTGCTCATGTTGATTTCCTTGTTGCAGACAATGCCCCAGCGCTTGTGCGCTTGCCGGTGGATGGGGCGGGACCGGCGATCGCCCGATGGGCAATGCGTGTGCCTTGCAGAGGCTTTTTCATGCACGCGACGGCGCCGGCAGCAGTCCGGCTCGCGCACATGAAAAAGCCCCCGGATGGGGGCTGAAAAAACGAAGCCTGCGCCAAGCTCTACAAGAGCTTGGCGAGGTGTGGATCCACATCGGGCTGGTTTTCGCACAACCAGCACTCGATCATTTCACCTTCATCTCCGAGTGGACGAAAACCAACCGAATCTTCGTCGCAAAGTTCAAGATCCGTGTCATAGCAAATAACCCGAACCTCTCCCGCATCCGCTCGGACCGAATGGATAGCTCCCCCAGTCATGTCGATCGCAACAACCTGAGTTGCGATTCCAAGGGCCTGAGCGCACTTCAGAATGACAGCCTGCTCACTGTCATCAAAGCAGACATAGGGCCACTCATAGCCCTTCTGCGTAGCCTGTTCCGCAGCTTTGCGGTAGTGAACACCGTCCCGCCGTTCCTGCTCGTCAGCCTCGATATCAAACACCGGCATGGCGGCAGACCCAGAGGCATCACGACATGCCACAGCAACACGAAATTTCATGACATCGTTTCCTATTGAAGGTTGTGAAGAAGAAGAGCCGGCGATCCTTTGGATCGCCGGCTTGGATGGCGCTACTGCACCGTGAAAGACTCACCGAACCGGGGCGACCAGGGGGTGATGTCCAGTGCACGGATCGAGGCCACGAAACGCTCTCGCACCGTGGACACTTCAGCCACGGGAAGACCATCCTCCCCGTACTCAACCTCGGTCGTCTTGTGCTGGGTCTTGGTCGTCTGACCCTTCACCAGCACCTGATACCCAGACTCATCAGCGATCACGCCGTTGCTCTGCCCAGAAGCCGTCAGCATGGCGATATGCCAGTCCGACATCTCATGCAAAGGTGGCTTGTTGGGTTCAACACCACCCTGCCCCAGACAGCTCTCAAACGTGTTCCACAGCACCGGGTTGCGTGCAGCTGCATCCCCAAGGAAAACCGGATCCAGTTCGTGAGCCACAAACCTGATCGGAGCCTCGGAGGCAACCGTCCCTCGCAAGGGAAACGTCTCTGTCGCCAGACCGCCAGATTCAGACAGCACCTGGTCAACCTCATCGCTCAAATCGACACGATGCAGCTTGATGTGGCTGGCAATCCGATGACGCTGTGCACGCGGCGCCTCATCCAGCACACGGGCCACGTCAGCCTTGCGCAACTGCTGAATCGAGTCCGCTGCCACCGCGATGAACTGCTCGGGTGCCACATCTTCGGTCACACCATCAACCCACCCATCCGGGCTTTCCGGAAGA
>CAYRJS010000073.1:0-11081 GCA_964424535.1 uncultured Aquimonas sp. | reverse complement strand
CCCGCGCCGCGCTCCAGAGCCAGACCACAGGCCAGCGATACGGTCGCCAGAAATGCGATATGCGCCACCGCAAGACCCCGTTGACGCGGATCGCGCACGCTGGCCAGAGCGAACAGGGCCGCAACCAGCCAGGCCAGCCAGAAACCGGCCCCAGGCCAGTGCAGAGCCGAAGCCGTCGGGGTATTGCTCACACTCGCCAGAACCAGACTGAGCACAAGCACCAGGACCACGTTCCAACCGGGCCGTGACCAGTGCATGGCGTTACGAGCCACGGCCATGACCACCAAGGTCACTGCGGCAAAGCCGACCCAGCCGGCCACATTGAATACCGTGGTCTGGTGCAGCAACGCTGGCGAGACGTTTTGTTCGATCTCGCGAAAACCGGCCCAGAACCACCAGAAGGTGCCAACCACGAAACCCGGCCAGACCAGCCAGCGATTCTTGCCGGCACGCTCGAACAGCCAACTGATGGCATAGGCCGAAATTGCCAGCAACAACACGCTCAGAGCATGCCCATTGAGCACGATCCACTCGTCGGGACCGGCGCGCCAGCCACCGTCAACGACATGGATCAGCCAGGCCAAGGCCGCCAGACCATTCAAGATGATGCCGGTCAGTTGCGGCAGAAACCGCTGCTGGCGCAGACCCAGCCAGACCAGGGCCGCCCCTTCCAGGGCCCAGACCGTACTGGTGGCCCGGGCCGAAAACGCCAATGGAATCGCCAAGGTGACAAAGCCAAAAGCCAACACCCCGAAACCTTGGCCCAGCAGGGGATACCGGCGTATCAAGCCATACGCCAGCACCATGTACAGCAAGGCCACGGCCATGGCGCTGAAGGCCAGTTCCATCGGCTGCGGATACAGCATCGCGGCCTGCAGGCCAAAGGCCAGCAGCGGCGTGCCGAACAGCAAGGTGCCATCGACAAAACCGCGCCGTGACTCCGGCGCCCGCCAGGCATGCAGCACCACGATGGCCACATAGAACAGGAAAAACCCGATCAGGAAAGGTTCGACCGTGGCGAAATGCTCGGGCCGGTAATACTGCGCCCCCCAGGCCAGGCCCACGCCAAAGGTGAAGATGAAACCGACCAGGTTGAGCGCGCGCCAATGCCGCAACCAGGCAATGGCGAACACCGCCAGATTGAGTACGGCATAAAACGAGAACAGGGCGATATGGCTGCCACTGCCGGTCGACAACAGCACCGGGGCCAGATAGCCACCCAGAAAACCCAGGAACGCCAGAGCCATGGAATCCTGCAATACCGCCAGGGCTGCGGCACCGGCCACCAGTACCAGCACCAGGGCAAAGGCGATGCCCGCCGGCAACAGGTGATACAGCCGATAGGCAGCAAAGATCGTCAGCAGCAGGATGCCGATACCGCCGCCCTGCAGGCTCAGGCCAAAGGCCGGGCGCACGCCACGGTTGTTCCAGCCCCAGAGGATGATGCCCAGGCCAGCGGCGGCAACCATCGCCAGGCGCAGGGAGATCGGCGCATGCAGCCAGCCGGCATCGACGGCATATTTGAGCGCGGCCGCAACCCCGAACAGCAAGACCAGCAAACCGACCTTGACCGGCACATTGCCGGAAAACAGGGCCTGACGCAGGCGCGCCAGGATGCGCTCGATGGCGTTCGGTTCGTCCGGCTCGGCAGGCTCATAGACGGTCTCGACGCGTGCCGCCACGGTTGCCGGTGCCGGTCGCCGCGCCGGTTCCGGAATTGCCGGCTGCAAAGGTTCCACCGCGTCCACGGACACGGGTTCTTGGTGCGATGGTTCGGATTGGGTGCTTGCAGGCGCCACCACGGTCGTCGGAACCACGTCGGGTTTCGTTGGTGTTGCCGCTTCAGGTGCATCGGGCTCAACCAGCGGAGCCGGTTGCGGTTCCGGTCTGGCGATCTGCACGCGCCGGCGCATCCAGTCCTTTTCCAGCTCGTCCAGACGCTGGCGCAATTCGGCCATGCGCGCCCACTGCCACCCCAGCGCAGCGCCCAGACCCAGCCCCAACAATGCCTTGCCGCCACCACCCAGTGCCAGTCCTAGCAAGGCACCTACCATCGCCATGAGCCACTGCATGTCCACCCCGTATCCTTGCGTGCAGACGGGCGACAGTATGCCGCAAGCACGGCATCAGAGTTAAATCACGTGATCGACATGTCTTGACCGACAGCGCATCGGAGAGCCGTCGAAACAGGCGCAGACTCGCGTCCACATCAATGCGGGATAAACGATATACTTTCCCGCTTGGGTCTGGTTCAGCAAGCACCTGGGTCGGTTCGTGGTGCACCAGCAAATGGCCAGACGCCGGGAATGGTCCGCTCGTCTCATGCATCTCCAAGGAGTCACCACCATGCGAATTCTTCTGTACGCCACCTTGGGTGGCCTTGTCTGCCTGAGTCTGCCAATGGCGACCATGGCAGCCAAATACCAGCAAACCGCCACGCCCGCTCCGGTCGAACAGGATGTCGAAGCCGTGGCCACCGTCAATCAGATGCGGGTCTTCATCGATCCGGAAACCGGCAAGCGCGTCAGCAGGCCAGTCACGGTTGAACAGCAACGTGCAGCCGAGACCGGCATGGACATGCGTCAGGCCGGACCCGTGGAAGAAATCCGGCACCCCAACGGCATGATCGAATACGTGCTCAACGGTGCCGCCGATTCGTTCCTGACCATCAGCGTGGATAAAAACGGCCAGCGCCACAGCCAGTGCACCGATCCCACTCACCAGCACACTGCCGTGCCAGGCGCATCGCAGACGGAGGTGACCCATGAGCGTTAAGTCCCTGCTGCTGCCTGCCCTGTTCACCGCGGCGCTGGGCCTGGGAACGGCCCAGGCGGCCACCATCGTGGTCCAGAACAACAATGAAGCCGGAGTGGGCTTCAACGATGCCAGTACCCCGAATGCCAATGCCGGTTGCCAGACTGGAGAAACCCTCGGCCAATGCCGTCTGCGCGTATTCAACACGGCCGCCCAGCAATGGGGCGACCTTCTGGATTCCAACGTGACCATCACGGTCCGCGCGCAGATGATCCCACAAACCTGCAGCGGCACCAGTGCCGTCCTGGGTTCGGCCGGCCCCCGTGCCGTCAGTGCCAACTTCGACAATGCCCCCATGCCTGGCACCGCCTATGTCCAGGCCCTGGCCAACGCCCTGGCCGGCTACGACATGTTCGGCGGCAACTACGATATCAACGCCAACTTCAACGTCACGCTTGATGCCGGCTGTCTCAACAACACCGTTGGCTGGTGGTACGACACCGATGGCGACCATCCAGTGCCTTCCAACCGCATTGCGCTGCTGCCCGTGGTGTTTCATGAGATCGCCCACGGTCTGGGCTTCACCTCGCTGTACAGTCCCACCACTGGTGGCTCGAGTACCGGCACATCTACTCCGGTCTGGGGTCATTTCCTCAAGGATCTTTCCACCGGCAAACTGTGGAAGGAGATGAGCAATGCCGAGCGACTGGCATCCACCACCAATGGTCCCAACCTGGTCTGGACCGGGCCGATCACCACGGCGGAATTGCCGAACTACCTGGGCAAACCAGCCGCGGTCATCGTCAACTCGCCGGCGGCCATCGCCGGTATCTATAACGCCATGACAGCGGGATTCGGCCCCACCATCTACGCGGCACCGGTCACCGGCGATGTGGTAGAGGCCACACCCAACGACGGTTGCACGACCCTCACCAACGCTGCCCAGATCAGCGGCAATCTGGCCTTGATCGACCGGGGCACCTGCAACTTCGCGGTCAAGGTGAAAAACGCCCAGTTGGCGGGTGCGATTGGCGTGATTGTCGCCAACAACATCCCTGACGCGCCTATCAACATGGGTGGCGATGATGCCACCATCACCATCCCCTCCCTGCATATCAGCCAAGCCGATGGTGCCACCATCAAGGCCCATCTGCCTGGCGTGAATGCCAGCCTGGGTCAGGATGAAAGTGCTGAACTGGCCGGCACTACCGACGGCTACATCCGCATGTATGCCCCCAATCCCGCGGAACCGGGATCCTCGGTGTCCCACTTCGACGTCTCCGCCTACCCCGATCTGTTGATGGAACCGGCCATCAATGATTCGTTGTTCGACGAGGTTGACCTGACCTTGCCGTTGTTCCGCGATATCGGCTGGAACCCCGACACCACTCCGCCGGTGCAGGTAGAGATCTTCGAGGACGAGTTTGAAGGTGACGCCCCGGATCCCAACTTCACCGAGCACTTCGATGACTATGCACCCGGCAGCCAGATGCATGGCGTCAATGGCTGGAAGGGTTGGGAAGTGGGGGCTCCCGCCGGAGCCATGGTTACCAACATCCGCTCGCACAGCCCGAGCAATTCCCTGGCCGTCGCGGGCGGTACCGATCTGGTGCACGAATTCAGCGGCATGACCCGCGGTCAGTGGACAATATCGGCCTGGCAGTTCGTACCTCCCGCGTTCACCGGCGAAAGCTACTTCATCGCCCTCAACACCTTCGACGAATCCAGTGCCAACTACAACTGGTCGATGCAGATCAAGTTCGACAGTGACGCCGGCACGGTCAGCAACGACAGTGGTGTGGATGGTGGCAGTGCCTCGATGATCACCGGTCAATGGGTAGAACTGCGCCTGGAACTGGACCTGGATGCAGACACGGGTACTTTCTACTACAACGGTACCCAGCTCTACACCGGTTCCTGGTCCGAGCAGGTTAGCGGTGATGGCTCGAAAACCTTTGCCGCACTGGACCTGTTCGCCAACGAGGCTTCGGTGATCTACTACGACGATATCAAGATCGAAAAGCACTGATTGACTGTTCCGCAAATCGAATCTTGATGTTTTTTCCATACGGCGCCTTCGGGCGCCGTATTTTTTCAACGTTGCCGTGAAGTTCCTCACGTTCCGGCAGCCTTGCACACCCGCATTTTCTTCCTTGCCTGTATGTTGCAGAACCCGCCCGTGACCCTTGGTCCCGAATCGATCTTCGCCTCTTCGTTCTGGAGTCTCCATGTTTTCTCCTGTTCGCACCGTGCTTGCCAGCGCGCTTGCAATCGTCCTGGCTTCCCCGATCAGCCAGGCTGGTAGTCCGGCCCCCCTGTTTCTGACGGCGGCCTCGGATCAGGCCCCGACACACATTGCCGAAACCTGGCTGCGACAAGCCGGCGGCGAACACTTTGGCCTGGATGAGGCCGATCTGGACTTCACCCTTGGTCAGGACAGCTATGTCAGTGACCACACCGGTGTCACCCATGTATTCCTGCAGCAACACGTCAACCAGATTCCGGTGTATCGGGCCCAGACCCAGATCAACGTGTTGCCCGATGGCCGCATCCTCAACGCCACCAGCAGCTTCGAGGCCCACGCCATTACCCGTGCCAATGCCCCCACGCCGGCACTGTCGGCGGCTGATTCGATCCGGGCCGCGGCGCGTGATCTGGGGCTGGACAATTTCCAGCCTGAAGCTCGCGCCAGCCAGCCCGGCGATGATGATCAACCAACGTTTGCCGGCAGCGTGTTGTCGGCTGAAGACATCCGCCCGCGCCTGGTCTACGCGCCCTGGCAAGGCCAGTTGCGCCTGGCCTGGCAGTTCATGCTGGATCGCTTCGATCGCGATTCGCGTCTGCTCGATGTGCGCTACGACGCGCAGACCGGTGTCCTGCTGGACAGCGATGACTATGTCGAGCAATTCGATGCCAAACAACCAGGTCGGGCCGAAGCGGCCAGCAAGGCGGCTGGTCATAACGTTGAATACCGGGTCATCCCGCTGGGCCAGGAAAGCCCGATCCATGCCGGGCCAGGACACAGCCTGGTCCGCAACCCGCACCGGGAAAACGCTTCTCCCTTCGGCTGGCACGATACCCGCAACAATCCGCGTACGGGTCAGCCGGAGTATCTGGTCACCCGTGGCAACAATGTGCGGGCCCAGTGGGATCTGTATGCCGGCAACGTCAATGCTGATTCCTATCGGCCGCTCGGGGTCTGGGATGCTTCCACGCTGACCCTGAGTTTCGATTTCCCCTGGGATCCGGATGCGGCTCCGGACGGCACGGTCAACCGGCTTCCGGCCACGGTCAATCTGTTTTACTGGAACAACATCATCCACGACGTGATGTACCAGTACGGCTTCAATGAACCGGCCGGCAACTTCCAGTTCAACAACTACCAGCGCGGTGGAGCCCAGAACGACGGCGTCATCGCCGATGCCCTCGATGGCTCGATGGCCAATCCGGCCAGCACCAACAATGCCAATTTTTCCACACCCGTGGACGGTGGCTCCGGACGCATGCAGATGTTCCGTTGGACCTCACCGGGCGGGGTCCAGGTCACTTCACCGTTTGCGGAAACCTACACCTCTCCGGTGCCTTCGGATTGGGGGGGTGCGTTCGCCACTCCGATCAGCGGTCAGATCGTGCCAGTGCAGTCTTCCAGCAGTGGCGGCGAAGGCTGTGAAGGACCGTACGTCAACGCAACTGATGTTGCCGGCAATATCGCCCTGGTCCAGCGCGGCAGTTGCGAATTCGGCGTGAAAGCTTTGGTGGCGCAACAAAACGGCGCCATTGGCGTCATCATTTACAACAACGGCGGCGATCCGGGTGGCATGGCCGGCGGTGCCAGTGGTGCCGCCGTCACGATCCCGACGATGGGCTTGATGACAACCGAGGATGGCACGGCGCTGGCGCAAGCGGCAGCCACCGATGCGGTGTACGCCACCATGAGCCGGCAGTTGTACGCGGATCGCGACAGTGACTTTGATGCGGCCATCATGGTCCATGAATATGGCCACGGTATTTCCTACCGCCTTACCGGCGGGCCGAATTCCAACTGCCTGTCTGGCAATGAGCAGCAGGGCGAGGGCTGGAGCGATTACTTCGCCTTGATGCTGACCATGACCGATGCCGTTTGCGAAGCTCCCCGCGGTATCGGCAACTATGCCAATTTCGACCCCGTCGACGGCCTCGGCATCCGTGCCTATCCGTATTCCCCGGACATGAGCATCAACCCCTTTACCTACAACAGCATCGCCACCCAGGCGGTACCCCACGGTGTGGGTTCGGTCTGGGCCACGATGCTGTGGGACATGAGCTGCAAGTTGATGGACCGCTATGGTTACGAGCCGGATGTCTACAGCCGTGGCGGCGGCAACGGCATGGCTCTGCAACTGGTGGTGGACGGGGAAAAACTCCAGGGCTGCTACCCGCAGTTCGTCAAGTCGCGTGATGGCATCCTGGCTGCGGACGCGGCTCTGGCTGCCGTGACCGATACCGATTACCTGAGCAACCGCTGCATCATCTGGCACAGCTTTGCCCGCCGTGGCGTAGGCAAAAATGCCAGCGCCGGCAGTTACAACTCGAACACCGATCAGACCGAGGACTACACCGTGCCGGCGGAGTGCGAAAGCTTTACGGTCGATGTGCAGGCCAGCGTGGGTGGCAGCGTCATTCCCGTCACCTCGACCACGGCTGCCTACGAGGATGTGCTGAGCTTCGACATCCTTCCCGATCCGGGTTTCCATGTTCGCTCCATCAGCGACTGCGAGGGCGATCTGGTTGATACCACCTTCGTGACCTTGCCGATGGTGCGTGATTGCATTCTGGATGTGCAGTTCTCCGACTCCGTTGACATCTTCAGCGACGACTTCGAAGCCGACTGATTCCCCACCTGACACGGTGGTCTTGAAACCGACCGGCATCTTCGGATGCCGGTTTTTCATGTCCTGCCTCCACCACTTGCCCGCCGCCGTGGTTTAATTCAGAGGCACGCATCCGCAGTTTTTAACGTGCCCGTCTGTCAGCACACAGGATCGATCATGAGCCAGGACCCCATCTACCCCGCTTCTGCGCAGTTTGTTGCCAACGCCAATATCGACCGTGCCGAATACGAGCGGCAATATGTCCGCTCAATCGAACAACCCGAGGATTTCTGGCGCGATGTCGCCCGCCGCATCGATTGGTTCCGCTTCCCGACCCGGATCAAGGACACCTCGTTTGCACCCGAGGATGTGCATATCCGCTGGTTCGAGGACGGCCAGTTGAATCTGTCGGTCAATTGCCTGGATCGGCACTTGGCAAAGAACGCCGACAAAACCGCCATCATCTGGGAAGGCGACGATCCTTCCCGCTCGCAACGCATCAGTTACCGCGACCTGCACGCCCGTGTCTGTCGCCTGGCCAATGCCTTGCGCAATCTGGGTATCGGCAAGGGCGACCGGGTCGCCATCTATCTGCCGATGATCCCCGAAGCCGCCGTGGCGATGCTGGCCTGCGCCCGCATCGGGGCCATCCATATCGTGGTCTTTGGCGGCTTTTCGCCCGATTCCCTGGCCACGCGCGTGGCCGATGCGGGGGCGCGTTTGATCATCACCGCCGATGAAGGCCTGCGTGGGGGCCGCGCCGTGGCCCTGAAGACCAATGTCGATGCCTGCCTCAAGCGCCCGGACACGGCCAGTGTGGAAACCGTCATCGTGGTTCGACACACCGGCGCTCCGGTGGCCATGCAGGCTCCGCGTGACCGCTGGTACGACGTTCTGGTCGAAGGCCAGCCGGATACCTGCGAACCGGAGGTCATGGATGCCGAAGACCCCTTGTTCATCCTCCATACCTCCGGTTCCACTGGCAAACCCAAGGGCGTGGTGCACACCAGCGGCGGCTATCTGGTGCACGTGGCCTATACCCACGAACTGGTGTTCGACCTGAAACCGGACGATGTCTACTGGTGCACCGCCGATATCGGCTGGGTCACCGGCCACAGTTACATCGTCTACGGCCCCCTGGCCAATGGTGCCACCACGCTGATGTTCGAGGGCATCCCCAGCTATCCCAGCTACTCGCGGTTCTGGGAGGTGATCGACAAGCACCAGGTCACGATCTTCTATACCGCCCCGACCGCGATCCGGGCCTTGCGCCGGGAGGGCGATGACGCGGTCAAGCGTACCTCGCGCAAGAGCCTGCGCCTGCTGGGCAGCGTCGGTGAACCGATCAATCCCGAAGCCTGGGAGTGGTATTACCACGTTGTCGGTGAGGATCGCTGCCCGATCGTGGATACCTGGTGGCAAACCGAAAACGGCGGCATCCTGATTGCGCCCCTGCCCGGAGCCATTCCACAAAAACCCGGTTCGGCCACCAAACCCTTCTTCGGGGTCAAGCCCGCCCTGGTAGATGCCGATGGCAAACAGCTTGACGGCGAAGCCCAGGGCAATCTGGTCTTGCTGGATTCCTGGCCCGGCCAGTTCCGCACCCTGTGGGGCGATCACCAGCGCTTTGTCGACAACTATTTCAAACCCTATCCGGGCACCTACTTCAGTGGTGATGGCTGTCGTCGCGATGCCGATGGCTACTACTGGATCACGGGTCGGGTCGACGATGTCATCAATGTTTCCGGGCATCGCATCGGCACCGCCGAGATCGAAAGCGCGTTGGTGCTGCATCCCAAGGTGGCGGAGGCGGCCGTGGTCGGTTTTCCTCACGACATCAAGGGCCAGGGCCTGTACGTCTACGTCAGCCTCACCGCCGGCGAGGAACCCAGCGAGGAGCTGCGCAAGGAACTGGTGGCCTGGGTACGCAAGGAAATCGGTCCGATTGCCACGCCCGATCATCTGCAGTGGGCCAGCGCTCTGCCCAAGACCCGCTCGGGCAAGATCATGCGTCGCATCCTGCGCAAGATCGCGGAAAATGCCCCTGAGCAACTGGGCGATACTTCCACTCTGGCTGATCCTTCGGTGGTGGACGAGCTGGTCAGGGAGCGTCTGGTGCGCTG
This sequence comes from uncultured Aquimonas sp., assembly GCA_964424535.1. Taxonomy (GTDB): domain Bacteria; phylum Pseudomonadota; class Gammaproteobacteria; order Xanthomonadales; family Xanthomonadaceae; genus Denitratimonas. The sequence goes on along the minus strand of CAYRJS010000073.1, from coordinate 1,354 downwards.
ATTCTGTTTACGCAGATCTCGACCCCTGCCTGGCATGAGGTTGCCGGGCAGCGGCCATTTACCACGCCGGTTTCCAGCCCCGACATTTTGCCTGGCCACCTGTTTTCCGTCTTTCTCCCGGTGGCCTCGGAGTTTTTATGCTGTTGATGATCGACAACTACGACAGTTTTACCTTCAACCTGGTGCAGTACCTGCAGATGCTGGGGGCCGAGGTTCGGGTGGAACGCAATGATGCCCTGAGTGTGGATGCCATCGCTGCCCTCAAGCCCGAACGCATCGTCATCTCGCCCGGCCCCTGCACACCCGACCAGGCCGGGGTTTCCCTGGACGTCATTCGACAGTTGGGTCCAACCACGCCCGTTCTGGGTGTTTGTCTGGGTCATCAGGGCATCGGCCAGGTCTTTGGTGGCCAGGTGGTCCGGGCCGAAACCATCATGCACGGCAAGACATCAAGCATCCGCAATGATGGTCGAGGTGTCTTTGCCGGATTGCCCGAGACTTATGAGGCCACCCGTTACCATTCGCTGGTGGTCGACAAGACCCGGGTTCCCGATGCTCTGGAAGTTTCGGCCTGGACCGAGGCTGCGGATGGTTCGATCGAGGCCATCATGGGCCTGCGCCATCGCCAGTACCCCGTGCATGGGGTGCAATTTCACCCTGAGTCGATCCTGAGCGAACACGGCCTCGCCCTGCTGCGCAATTTCCTTTCTTTGTAATCAACCCTGCCGGCAGCAGCCAGCACGAGGCATTTACATGACCCGTCTGAGTGTCAATCTCAACAAGATCGCGGTTCTGCGCAATTCGCGCGGTGGTGACCGGCCCGATGTGGTCAAGGCTGCCGAAACCGTGATTGCCGCCGGGGCCCACGGCATCACCTTGCACCCACGCCCGGATCTGCGCCATGTGCGTCCCGATGATGTCCAGCGTCTGGCCAGCATCGTGGCCAACCGGGTCGAATACAACCTCGAAGGCAATCCCTTTGCCGCTGCCCGCGGTCCGTATCCCGGTTTTCTGCGTCTGATTGAAGATGTTCGACCCGATCAGGTCACCCTGGTACCGGACGGTGATGGCCAGATTACCTCGGATCATGGTTTCGACCTGGCCCGGGATCTGGAGCTTCTGCAACCAGTGTGTTCCCGTCTGCGCCAGAGCGGAGCGCGCATCAGCGTGTTCGTTGATGCCGGCAGCCACGTCGGATTCGAACAAGCCCGTGCCATCGGCATCGACCGGGTAGAAATCTATACCGGCCCTTATGCCGCTGCTTTCGCATCCGGTGACTGGAAGGCGGCTCTGACGGCCTGTCGCCTGACCCATGATGCGGCCCTGGCGGCCGGATTGGGCGTCAATGCCGGAC
>CAYRJS010000072.1:0-11088 GCA_964424535.1 uncultured Aquimonas sp. | reverse complement strand
AAATCAACGCGACGCCCACGCCACCACGATGCGTCCGACTTCGGCCAGTACGGCCTCGTCCTGTGGGCGAATGCCACCAGGATGATGATCATCGGCTTCGTAGTAGGCAGCGATCACTACCGGGGCGCGGTTGGGTGGCCAGAACACGGCGACGTCGTGGGTTTTGTTGGGCATGCCGGGAATGATGGCTGAGCCGGTCTTGTCGCCGGCGCGCCAATCATGGGGGACAGCGGCGCGCAGACGCTGTTGGCCGGTGGTGGTTTCCATCATCCAACCGGCGAGACGGTCGCGATCGGCGGCAGTGAGAAGGTCAGTGGTGAACAGACGCGCGACCAGATGCGTCATGGCTTGCGGGCTGGTGCTGTCGCGCGGATCACCAGGCGTTACCCGATTCATGTCTGGCTCCAGCCGATCCAGGCGGGTGATGGCATCGCCCATGGCGCGCCAGCGTGCGGTGACGGCTTCGGGGCCACCCAGCTCGTGAATCAGCAGATTGGCAGCGGCGTTGTCGCTGGTCAGGTGCGCGGCGCGCGCCAGTTCGATCGCGCTCATTGCGGGCTTGCCGGCGGCCAGTCGTGCTTCCAGCACCGGGGCATGAGGTACCAGGTCGTCATGGTCGAAGCTTATGGGGGCGTCGGCATCGATCTCGTCGCTGGCGGCGGCCTGCAACACGGCAGCGGCCAGGGGCAGTTTGAAGGTGGAACACATGCCGAAATGTTCATCAGCACGCCAGGACAAGGTTTGGCCCGTGCCGGTATCGAGCGCGAACACGCCCAGGCGACCACCATTGATCTGTTCCAGTGCGGCCAAGGCGCTTGTATTGGCGGATGAATGGGAGATGCCGGCACAACTGGTGAGCAGACAAACGAGAATGATCAGCGTGCCCAGTGACCAGGCACTGCAACGAAGGGTTCTGATGGTCATGCCATGTCCTCGGGAAGGGCGGTACAGCGTGCTTTGGAAAAATGGCGTTTTCCGGGCAGATGCGGGCGCTGCCGGTGTTCCTAGTGTGGTGTCTCGCAAATACCATCAAACAATTCCGGTGCCTTTCACTGCGATACGGCGTTACTCGTCGTCGCCGTAGCACCACTACGACTCCTCCTCGTGCCTTGCCTCGCAGCGAAATCCATCCGGAATTTCATCGCGTTATTTGCGAGACACCACACTAGGTTGTCGTCGTGCTGTTTCAGCCTAGCAACAGCAAAGTGGCCAGGCCCAGGAAGGTGAAAAAGCCCATGGAATCGGTGATGGCGGTCAGGAAGATGCCGCTGGCCAGAGCGGGTTCGAAGCCCAGGCGTTTGACCGTCAGCGGGATCAGCACCCCGGCTGAGGCCGCCAGCAGCAAATTCAAGGTCAGGGCCGTGAAGATCACCACCGACAGGCCGATATTGTGGAACCAGACCAGCACGATGATGGCCAATACCGTGCCCATCAAAAGGCCGTTGAGCAAGGCCACGCGCATTTCCTTCCATAACAGCGTGTAGATATTGGAGGCGCCGACCTGGCCCAGGGCCAGACCGCGGATCATCAGGGCCATGACCTGGGTGCCGGCATTGCCGCCCAGGCCGGCCACGATCGGCATCAGCACGGCCAGAGCCACGAGTTTGTCGATGGTGCCTTCGAAGCGGCCCACCACGCTGGCGGCGACAAAGGCCGTGCACAGATTCACGAACAGCCACACCAGACGTCGCCGCATGGCTCGCCAGACCGGGCCGAACAGGTCTTCGTCCTCGTCCGCGCCGGCGGCCGACAGGGCGTGGTGTTCGGCATGCTCGCGAATGATGTCGATGACGTCGTCGACCGTGATCCGGCCCAGCAGGATATTGTTTTCACCCACCACCGGTGCGGTCACCCAGTCGTGGTCGGAGAACTGGTTGGCGACTTCGCGAGCCGAGGTCAGTACCGGAATCGGGCTTTGCTCATCGTCCATCAACTCGTTGATCGGCGTGCTGGGAACATTGGTCAGCAAGGCGGTCAGGGCGACCCGGCCCAGGTATTGATGGCGACGGCTGACCACGAACAGGTAGTCGACGTGATCGGGCAGGTCGCCGCGCAGACGCAGGTAGCGCAGCACCACGTCGACCGTGGTATCGGCGCGGACCGTGACCACGTCCGGGTTCATCAGGCGTCCGGCGGTGCCTTCGGGAAAGGACAGCACCTGCTCCAGCCGGTCCCGGTTTTCCCGGTCCATCGACTTGAGGATTTCCTCGATCACCTGGTCGGGCAGGTCGTCGGCGATATCGGCGATGTCGTCGATATCCAGATCCCCGACCGCGGCCACCAGTTCGTCGGGATCCATCTCCGCGATCAGGCTCTCGCGCACGTCGTCGCCTACGTGCAGCAGCACCTCGCCATCGTCTTCAGCATCCACCAGACCCCACACCACCGAACGCTTGGCCGCGGGCAGGGATTCGAGCAGGTTGCCGATTTCAGCCGGAGAAAGGGTGTTGACCAGACGCCGGATTGGACCGAGGCGGCCGCTGTCGAGTGCATCCGACAGCAGGCGCAGCTGCTGGGCGGTCTTGTCATGGCGAGTGGTGTCTACCATCGGCGTCCGGGGTCAGCAGGCGTGACAGCAATCTGTCGGCTTATTATCGTAGCTGCCCCGGTCGATGCTGACCACGACCATCAGGCAGGATTGGCGCAGTCACGGGCCGGCAACGGGAGTTGGAGATGAATCTGTGGGTCATGATTGCGCTGGTATCGATGCTTGCCGTGGTGGCAGCGCTGCTGGCCTGGTGGCGAGTGCGGCGTCAGCTTGCCGTGGAACGTGCGCAGGCCACGCAAACCCTGGCCGAACGCGAGGCCATGGTGCGTGAACAGGCCACGGCGCAAGAGCGCATGCGCATCTTTGCCGATCTGCACGATGACCTGGGCGCCCGCCTGCTGGGCATGGTGCACCTGGCCCGGACGCCGGATGAAGCCGATCGCGCCCGCGAGTTGTTGCAGAACCTGCGCGATGTGGTCAGTCGTTCGCGCGGCACCCCAGGCACCTTGGGCGATGTTCTGGCCGAAATCCGCAACGAAACCCGGCAACGCCTGGCGGCGGCCAACATCGGTCTGGATTGGCAGTGTCCGCCGGATTTGCCCGAGCCTAAACTGGATGCCGGCCAGGCTTTGCATCTGTATCGCATCGTCCGCGAAGCCATCAGCAATGTGATCCGCCATGCCCAGGCAGACACGGTACGAATCCGGATTGGGACTGGACGCAGCGGCCTGAATCTGGAATTGACCGACGATGGCCAGGGTGGCGGAAACGTCGGTGGCGAGCATGGCCTGGGGGTGTCGAGCATGCGCGAACGTGCGGCCGAGCTGGCTGGCGACATTGCCTGGCAAGCTGGTACCGTTGGCGGCACCAAGGTGGTGTTGTCGATGCCCTTGGACATGAACCCATGACGCATTTTTCGCAGGTATTGATCGTTGATGACCTGGCTTCCAGCCGGGCTTGGCTGGAGCAGGCCGTTGCCCTGGCGTTTCCGGGTATCCAGGCCGTTTTGGCGCAGACTCTGGCTGAAGCCGTGGCGGCCAGCGAACCGGTTCTGCCCCTGGCCTTGATCGATCTGGGCTTGCCGGACGGCTCTGGCGTCGAGTTGATTGAACGCCTCGCCCCGCAGGGCTGCCTGTGCGTGGTGGCTACCGTGTTCGACGATGATGCGCACCTGTTTCCGGCCTTGCGTGCTGGTGCCCAGGGGTATGTGCTCAAGGATCAAAGCCCGCAGGATCTGGCAGAAATGCTTACGGGTATTGCCGATGGCCGGCCACCGCTTTCACCCTCCATCGCCCGTCGCTTGCTGCAGCACTTCCAGCCGCCACCCGGCCCGGTGGTGGCAGCCGAGGAGGAAGCGCCGCACCTGACCACGCGGGAAACCGACGTCCTGCAACTGGTGGCCAAGGGCGTCAGCGTGGCCGAGGCGGCTGATCTGCTGGAGTTGTCGCGCCATACCGTGGCGGGTTACCTCAAGGACATCTACCGCAAGCTGAGCGTGCGTTCGCGGGCCGAGGCCACCCTGGAGGCGATGCGGCGCGGGCTGGTGGCTCCATGACGCTCGAGCCGGCGCCGGTGCCTGCCACCCTGACACCCTTGCCGCGTGACTTCTATGACCGGGATACCCAGGTCGTGGCGCGCGATTTGCTCGGCAAACTTCTGGTGCATGTCGTCGACGACGTGGCCCGCATCGGGCGCATCGTCGAGGTCGAAGCCTACCTGGGTCCGGGTGACATGGCAGCGCATACGGCCCGGGGCGAGACTCCGCGCACCCGCGCCATGTTCGGCCCACCCGGTCATGCCTACGTCTACCTGGTCTACGGCATGCACCACTGCATGAACGTGGTCACGCAAGGTGAGGGAATCGGTACCGCCGTGCTCTTGCGGGCGCTGGAACCGGTTGCAAACCTGGAACGGGCGAGCAATGGACCGGGCCGGCTGTGCAAGGCCATGGGCATCGATCTGCGCCACTATGGCCAGGATTTGCTGAGCGCCGACCTGTTCATCGCGGCCCCGGCAGTGGCCGAGAAATTCCGGATCGTCGCCGCGCCCCGGGTCGGCGTGGATTATGCCGGCGAGTGGGCGAAAAAGCCCTTGCGCTTTTACATCAAGGACAATCGTTCGGTTTCCCGGGGATAACGGCGCGAAATGTCATTTCGGTGTGCGCGGACGCGGTGGTGGAACCGGGTCCAGACCGCCCTCGCACAATGGCTGACAACGGGCCAGACGTTTGATGGCAAGCCAGCCGCCGCGCAGGTGGCCGTGGACCTGGATGGCTTCCATGGCGTAGGCCGAACAACTGGGATGAAAGCGACAGTGTTGACCCAGCAGGGGACTGAGGTAACGTTTGTAGCCGCGTAGCAGGAGCAGGATCGGTGATTGCATGGCATTGGTTCGGGACAGGTAGGAGCTGAGCTTGCCGGACTGCAGAGACTACGCTATAACACGCGACTGCTTTTGCTCAATGCATGACTCGAGAGGGCCGTACCAGTGGCAACCAAGGTGAAAGCTTCCGTCAGACCTCCGGCCAAGGGGAAAGCATCCAGTGCGGCGGTATCCACGAGCACCGGCAAGGCCACCCGCAAGCCTGCGACGAAACCCGTCGCGGTAAAAAAAGCCGCGGCCACGTCCGCAGCAAGAAAATCTGCCGCGACCAAGGCATCTGCCAGAACAGTCGCGACCAAAACCCAGCCGTCGCCGAAAAAATCGGCCGGCACCCTCAAGCGGGTAGCCCAGTCCCTGGCAAGACTGGTCAAGCCCGCAACTGAAAACAAACAGGAGAAAAAGGCCGTGCCGAAGACGAGCAGGAAGCCAGTCGCCACTGCAGGCAAGCCCACGACCAAGGCCGCAAGCAAGGCCCCAACCAAGGTTGCGAGCAAGACCAAGCCGGCAACCAAATCAGCAGCAAAAGCCCCGGCCAAACCCGCGAGCAAGGTGCCAGCGAAAACCGCAGCCAAATCTGCCAGCAAGGCCAAGGCCGTAACCAAGCTTGCGCCCAAGGCCAAGCCTGCAGCCAAGGCGACAACGAAGGCAGCGGCCAAACCTGCGGCCAAGCCCGCAACGAAAGCTCCGGTCAAACCTGCAGCAAAAGCTGCGGCCAAGCCTGCCAGCAAGGCAACGGCCAAGGCTGCACCTGCCAAGACCAAACCGGTATCGGCCCGTGGTTCTGGCAAGAACCCGGGGAAAAAGCATGGAGCAAAGGCGCCGCAAGCTGCTGTGGTGGAACCGATCACGACGATCTTGCCGGATCGCCCGGAGCTGCCGATCGGTTATCGACCCAAGCCGGGCGAGGAGTACATGAGCCCGGAACAGCTCGAATACTTCCGCCAGAAGTTGTTGAAGTGGCGTGCCGATCTGGTCGAGGAATCGCAGCAGACCATCGACAATCTGCGCGAGGAAGTGCGGGATGTCGGTGATGATGCCGAACGGGCCACGCGCGAAACGGAAAATTCGCTGGAATTGCGCACCCGCGATCGGTATCGCAAATTGATCGCCAAGATCGACAAGGCCCTCAAGCGGGTGGACGATGGCGATTACGGCTTCTGCGAGGAAACCGGTGACGAGATTGGCCTGGAGCGCCTGGAGGCCCGTCCGATTGCGACCTTGTCGTTCGAAGCCCAGGAACGCTGGGAACATCGCCAGAAACAGATGGGCGATTGAGCAAAAAAGTACAGCATCGGGACCGCCAGCCGGTCCCGATCCTTATGTGGTTCCGATAACCGTGAAATGAAGTCCGATCGCGGCCAGCTCATCACGTTCGGTGAGCAGGTCGGCGCGGGTCAGGGTGTGGCCCTCCAGCCAGATCTGCGGCAGATGCAGGTGGATCTGATCGCCGTCGATGTCCAGCTGCATTGCCGGCAAAGGCGCTGGGTCGCGATTGCGGCGCAACAGGATTGCCAGGCGCAGCAGCACGGCATTGACCATGGCCGCCGTGGCCATGCGTCCGGGCAGGGCCGCAAACAGGGTACGGGTCAGTTTGCGTCGCTGGCTGCGCACCAGGGTGGCCAGCACGGCCTGTTCCTGGCGGGAAAAACCATCGATATCCGAATTGGCGATGACATAAGCCCCGTGCTTTTGGTGATGGCTGTGGGAAATGGCCAGCCCCAGTTCGTGCAGACGTGCGGCCCAGGTCAGCATCAGCCGGTCATCAAGATCCAGACCACAGGATTCGGCCACCTGCTCGAACAGGGCCAGCGCCGTGGCTTCGACCTGGCTGGCATGCTCGCGATCGACTTCGTAGCGTGTGGCCAGGGCGGCGATCGCGGCTTCGCGGGGATCGTCCTGCCGGGCCCGGCCCAGCATGTCGTGGAGCACGCCTTCACGCATGGCGGTGTCGCATACGCGCATCTGCTCCAGGCCAAGGCGACGAAAACAGGTGGACATGACCAGAAGCCCGCCGGCCACGACCGGGCGGCGCTCGTCGGAAACCCCGGGCAAGCGGATATCGTCGATATTGCGAAATTCGAGCAGACGCTCGATGGCCTGTTCCAGACCGGCACGGGTGATGGACCCGACCGGTGAGCCAGGATCGGCCTGCATTTCGGCGATGGCCTTGGCCGTGCCTGATGAGCCAATGGTTTCCTGCCAACCCAGGTCGCGATAGGTCGAGGCGAATTGCTGCAGTTGCTGGGCCAGTTCCAGTTGCCCGGCCTGCCAGCGCTGGCGCGTGATCCGGCCATTGGGAAAAAACCGGCGGGTGGTGGCGATGCAACCCATCTGCAGGCTTTCGCGCTTCAGGGCGGTGAAACCCTCGCCGATGATGAATTCGGTCGAACCACCGCCGATGTCAATGACCAGACGGCGCCCTTCCCGGGGCGGCATGCCGTAAGCCACGCCCAGGTAGATCAGGCGGGCTTCCTCACGTCCGGAAACCACCTCGATGCCATGACCCAAGGCGGTTTCGGCCGGGATCAGGAAGGCTGCCGGATGGCGCAGTTGCCGCACCGTATTGGTGGCAATGGCACGCACGCGCTGGGCGGGCAGGTTGGCGATGCGTTCGCCGAAGCGGGCCAGGCAGACCAGGGCACGCTGGCGCGCAGCCGGGTCCAGTTCGCCATTGGCCTTGAGGCCGGCGCCGATGCGGACGGTTTCGCGCAGGCGGTCGATGATGCGCAACTGGCCCAGGACATTGCGCGCCACGACCAGATGAAAACTGTTGGAGCCCAGATCGATGGCGGCCAGCAGTTCGCCCTCGTGCAGGGGTGCATGCGTCATTGGCATCGTGATTCCAGCAAGCTCAATTGGGCGCAGAACGGTTCTTGCCCGGGTGCGGGCGCAAGCTTGGTGTAATGACCATTGCTATCCAGCTCCCAGGCCTGGTGGGTGTCGGCCAGATAGTTGGCCAGAGTTTCCTCGAATACTTGCTCGGCCAGTTGCGGGTTCAGGATCGGAAAGCACACCTCGATCCGACGCAACAGGTTGCGTTCCAGCCAATCGGCGCTGGAGGCAAAGATCTCGGCCTGACCGTCGTTTCCGAACCAGTAGATCCGGCTGTGTTCGAGGAAACGACCCACGATCGAGCGAACCCGGATATGGTCCGACACCCCGGCGATACCGGGACGCAGCGAGCAGGCACCGCGCACGATCAAGTCGATGCTGACCCCGGCTTGCGAGGCCCGGTACAGGGCCTGCATCACGCGTGGCTCGTTGAGCGCGTTCATCTTGGCGATGATGCGCCCGGGCCGGCCGGCACGCGCGTGTTCGCGTTCGCGTTCGATCTTTTCGATCAAACTCGTGTGCAAGGTGAAGGGTGATTGCAGCAGGTGTGAAAGCGCGAATGCCGGGACCAGGCCTGAGAGCTGCTGAAAGATGCGGTGCACGTCTTCGCCGATACCGGCATGACAGGTCATCAGGCCGATGTCGGTATAGGCCCGGGCCGTGCCGCTGTGATAGTTGCCGGTCGACAGATGCACGTAGCGGCGCAGACCCTCGTCTTCACGGCGCACGATCAGAAGCATCTTGGCGTGGGCCTTGTAGCCGACCACGCCATACACGACCTGGACCCCGGCTTCCTGCAGGCGATCAGCCAGGTTGAGGTTGGCCTGTTCGTCAAAGCGGGCGCGCAGCTCGATCACTACGGTCACGTCCTTGCCGCTGCGGGCTGCTTCCACCAGGTGTTCAACGAGGATGGAATCGACCCCGGTACGGTAGAAAGTCTGCTTGATGGCCAGCACGTCGGGATCGCGGCTGGCCAGTTTGATCAGACCGACCACGGCGCTGAAGGCATCGTAGGGATGGTGCAGCAGGACGTCACCGGCGCGGATGACATCGAACAGTTGTTCGTCCTCCAACGCCGGATGCCGACGCGGCAGGAACGGGGCAAATTTCAGTTCGGGTCGATCGACCCGCTCGTGGATGGCGCTGACCCGGTTGAGATTGACTGGACCGTTGATCCGGTACACCGCATCGGCATTCAGCTCGAACTTTTCCAGCAAGGTGTTGACGATGGCACGAGGGCAGTTGTCGGCGATCTCCAGACGCACGGCGTGGGCAAAGCCGCGCCCGCGCAGCTCGTGCCGGACCGCGTGTGCCAGGTTTTCGACCTCGTCTTCATCCAGAGCCAGTTCGGCATTGCGGGTAACCCGGAACTGATACGCGCCCTTGACGTGCATGCCGGGAAACAGTTCGTCCACGAAACTGGACAGCACGGTCGACAGCAACACGTAATCGTGGGCGCCACCGGAAATGGATTCGGGCAACTGGATGACCCGGGCCAGCGAGCGCGGGGCCCGCACCACGGCCATCTTGCCGGCGCGACCAAAGGCATCCTGACCCTGCAACACCACGATCACGTTGAGGCTCTTGTTGAGGATGCGCGGGAACGGGTGGGCCGGGTCCAGGCCCAGGGGCGAGAGCACGGGCAGGATTTCCCGAACGAAATAACTGCGCAACCAGTCTTTTTGCGCCTCGTCCCAGTTTTCCGGCGAAAGAATCCGGATCCCGGCCTCGGCCAGCGCCGGTCGCAATACCTCACGCCAGGTGCGGTACTGGGCTTCCACCAGAGCGCGCGAGCGGGCATGGATCTGCTTGAGCAGGGCGGTTGGGGATGTGCCATCAGGAGGCAGGGGCAGGTCCAGTTCCAGCATCTGCTGGACCCTGGCTACGCGGATTTCAAAAAACTCGTCGAGGTTGGTGCAGGCAATGCACAAAAAGCGCAGGCGTTCGAGCAGGGGCACGCCTTCGTCCAGGGCCTGGGCCAGAACCCGGAAATTGAACTCCAGTTGTCCCAGCTCACGATTGAGATAGAGCGAAGGGTCGCTCAGCTCGGGGCTGGATGAGGCGGAATGGGTGCGGGTGCGACGGTTGACCATGGGTGCAGCATAGCAACGAGCCTGCCTGTTTCTCCACGGCGCAGCAGGCGTCAACGTGGTTTGGTTGGGGCGATTACGGCGAATCAGACCAGGTCGTGACCAGGCCAAGCCGGGTCGAGGCCGAGCCTGAGTTCTGCCGCCGCAATTCCAGGGCGTCAGGGGTGATGGCGGCGATGCGGGCATCGATGCGCGAGCGCTGGTAAAAATCCAGGTCAGGATCCTTGCGCAGTCGCTCCAATTGGCTCAGGGCATCATCGGCCCGACCATTGAGCCAGGCGACTTCGGCATAGGCCTCGGCCGCGCGGATGGTGTCACCGGCCATCTCGCTGGCACGGGCGTAACTGCGTTGCAGGGCAGGATCGTAGGGGTTTTGCGCCAGCACCGGACGCAGCAACTCCTGAGCCGTGCGCGCCGCCTTCGGTGAGCCGACTTCGGCCAGACTGGTGGCATAACTCAAGGCAACAGCAGTGTTCTGCGGACGCGCCTGCAACAGGGCCTCGTAGCGTTCCTGGGCCAGGGTCCGGTGACCGGCACGGTGGTCGTTTTCGGCCCGGGCCAGGCTGATCCAGTACAGATCCGGGAATTGTGTCTCCAGTTCCGCCAATTCGCGCCCGGCCTGTTCGGTTTGTCCGGCCAGACTGCGGGCCAGGGCCATGCCGTAGCGTTGGGCCGTGGTGAAAGTGGTTGGTTTGGCCTGTTGCATGCGCTGGTATTCGTGTACCGCGTCCTTGGGCGAGGTTGCTGACAGAACCCGCAGACGCTCCCGGGCCAGGGCGAACAGGGCGTGGGAATCGATTTCCTCATTGATCGCATCGGCGACGTAATCAGGCAACAGGGGATTGCGCAACTGGTAGCGACCGGGCAGGGGTCTGCACGATGGGTTGGTTTCGTCCTGGGAAAAATCGCCCGTCGTATTGTCGGCGCGGCAGGTCGGACTGGTTTCGATTTGCTTGGCCCGGGCCTTGGCTTCGCTGATGCGCGTGGTGGTGACCGGGTGCGAACGCAGGTATTCAGGGGCCTGGGCGCCGCCCGTGTTGCCACGCATCTGCCGTTCCATGCGGGCAAAGAAATCAGCCATGGCGATGGGTTCGTAACCGCTGCGGGCCAAGGTCTGGATACCGACGCGGTCGGCTTCTTGTTCGTTGGCGCGCGTGTAATTGATCTGGCGTTGCTGCATCAGCGACATGCCGCCCACGATAGCCGCCTGCACGCCGTCACCGCTGCTGGTCTGGGAGGCCGCCAGGATGGCGCCCAGCATCCCCAGCATGATCGGCAACTGGTCGCGTCGGGCCT
>CAYRJS010000071.1:0-11153 GCA_964424535.1 uncultured Aquimonas sp. | reverse complement strand
ACCTCATCGGCGCTTTTCGCGCCTGGCTGCTTAATGACATCCAGGAAGGGCTCGATGCTTCCGTAAGGCAGCATCTCCTTCCAGCCGATGTCGCGTCGTTCAAAGAAATGGCGGCGGCGCATGTGCGAGAGGTAATTCCTGTGCTTGGCGATCAATCGAGGACGGTTCTTCGATGAATAATCGCGAGGGAGATTGCGGAACAGCGTCTCCACCAGTTCATTGTCATACCCGGCCCGCTCCGCGAACGAGAAGCGGCTCATGGCCTTGGTCTTGGGATTAAGGAAACCAAGCTCGCGGTCCAGATCGGGGTTGCTGACTTCGGCAATGTCAATCTCGCGCAGCAAGGCAATCAACCGGTCATTGGAGCCTTCCGCCCCGCCAAGCCATGAGTTGAAATAGAAACCATCAAGGATGCGATTTTGGGTCTCTTCACCGCCATTCTGATAGAGCTGGTGAATGCCGTCGCAGTCCTGGGTGCCCACCAGCATGAAGGCCAGGGCAGAGCGCAGGTCGCGCATGGTGATATGCAGTCGCCCACGCAGGTGGGTAATGGTGTAGAGCATTTTCAGGCGCTCGATCACCTTGGGTCCGGCAACCGGGTCCTGGAAGGTCCGGGCGTTATGGTAGGCAAAGCACTTGCCCTTGAGGTCGCACTTCTCGCAGGCCTGCCAGTATTCCTGCTGCGTCATGCGGGCGATCAGCCGCTCCAGAATCGAAGGCTGACCTTCCTCGGGTTCGGCGACCACCGACCGCAGGTTGAGGTTGATGACCGCGATGCCGCCTTCCGGAGCGGCTCCGGCCAAGCCCTGCTGGATCTGCTTTGCGAGCAGCGGGAACTCCTCTTCATGCTCCAGGAAGAAATCGACCAGCCGCCCCTCGTTGATGGCGATCAGGCGGGTCTGATTCTCGGGCCAGTCGGAGGCGTCCTTTCCCGCGAAGGGAGCAAAGAACTTCTGCAGCACGGCATCGTTGCGCTCGTCGCCTTCATCCTGGCTGCCGTCGTAATTGCTCTGGTAGGTATGGCCCTTGAGCTGGAACACGGCCCCGTTCGCGCCGCGCTGCATCTGAGCGCCCTTGCTCTCGGCAAAGGCCTCGAACTGCTGAATGAAGGCCGTCTTACCGTCACCGGCGTTACCGCTGATGATGACCAGACGGAATTCGCCCTTGAGCAGCGCGGGCTTGAGCTTCTCATCCAGATAGGTCGGCACGTAGGTGGCCTTACCAACTTCGTCGAGACCTCGGGTGCCCGCGTTGGACACCTGGCTCTGGCTGTAGAGGGTCAGCAGGTGGGTGACAAAGGGGTTGGTGTTGGGCTTGGTCGGCTCGAAGCCCAGCTTGGACACCCCCTTGGGTCCGGAAACGATCTCGCCGCTGGTGCTACCCGCCCGCAGACGCTTGACCTCGGCCAAGGCTTGCAGGAACTCATCGACAGACGCGAAGCGATCCTTGCGCTCCGGCGCGATCATCTTCACCAGCACCTTGACCAGTGACGAGCTGAGGTCGGCGCAGCCTTTGAACTGCCTCGGGTCCTTGGGCTGAGTTTTGATCGGCGGCGTGGGGTCGTCGAAAGGATACTTGCCGGTCAGACACTCATAGAAGGAGATGCCCAGTGCATAGAGGTCGCGGTCCATCCGATCCGAAGCATCCGGCTCTGAGGAGTAATCGTAGTCCGGCGGCAGGTAGCGGCGCGTGCCGCCACCGCCTTGAACCTCGTCGTTCTCGGAGACCGCAACGTTGAAATCAATGATGCGGACGCCCTTATCGGTCCACAGCAGGTTGGAGGGCTTGACGTCCTGATGGTAGACACCGTGCTTGTGTAAATGGGCCAGCCCATCGGCGGCTTCGCGCACGATGCGCACGGCATCATCCAGCGACAGCGCCTCGGCATCGATCAGGTCGGAGACATCCAGACCTTCCACATACTCAAAGACGATGTACGGCGTCTGCTTGGCGTCGGCCATGCGGTCGGCCCAGATCACCTTCACCACATGCGGATGGTCGGGCAGATTGGTCAGGGTCTTGTATTCGCGGCGCAGCCGCTCGTACACGCTGCGGCGGTCCTTGGTCACCAGCTTGATGACCCGCACCACATCACCCAGGGAATCGAACACCTTGTAGGCCACGCCGAAGCCGCCGCTGCCCAGCTTCTTCTGAATACGGAAGCGATCCGCCAGGATGAAATCCTGCGGCAGGTTCATCAGATCATCGGGAAGCGGAGGCACAACCACGGCCGGGCCGCTCACATCCGGGGCGGAGTCATTCTTGGCCTCGGGCAGAATCAGGTCATCCAGGCCCTTGCGGGCGATGGCCGCGCTGGTATGCCGTTCCTCGGGGTCGAACTCGCAGAACTTCTGCAGCCACTCGTCGATCCCCTTGGGCAGGTCCGGCTTGTGTTCCGAGGGCTTCATCGGGAACCGGCCGTCGGCCTCCATCATCTGGTCGACGCTTTCAAAGGGCAGCTCGCCGGTCAGCAGCTCGTAAAAGATCAGCCCGGCGGCGTAGAGGTCGGAGGCGATGCTGGCCTGGGTCGGGTCCTTGAAGCACTCCGGAGCCTGATAGGCGGCTTCCAGATCATCCACCACCTGATCGGCGATGGTGGAGGTGCGGTTCTTGCCTACCCGAGCGAAATCGAAACCCGTCACCCTGGCCTGGCCGCCCTTGGTCACGAGAATGGCGTCCGGGGTGAGATTGCGGTGGATCACCTCGTGCCGGTGCGCATGGTCCAGGGCCGACAGCACGTCACGCATCACCTGGAGCTTCTGGTCGAAGGTCAGCGCCAGGGTGGCCTTGTTGATGTGCAGGCGCAGGGCCTGGCTAGGCAGGTCCTCTGTGACCAGCACCACCTTATCTTCATCGTCGGAGACGAACAGATCCTTCACCGCCAGCACGTTGGCGTGGGTCGGCATGTGCGCCACGGCGCGATAGGCATTGCTGATCTTCTTGAACTCTTCTTTGCGGGCGGCTTCGTCCTGGTAGGGATCAGCCTGATAGACCCGCAGGCGGGCCATGCCACCGCTCTTGCCCAACAGGTTGTGCTTGGCGCGATATTCGGTGTAGCGGTCGGTGCCGCCCAGCTTCTCTTCCACCTGCCAGTCGCGGAACACCAGGGCCGCGCTCTTGGGTTTGGCGTTGCCGGTGATCGCCTTGGCGATCTGGGAGTGGAAGCGGGTGATGTTGTCCAGCCGGTTGTCGGGGATGCGGCTCGCGTCGCGGAAGTATTTCAGGCAGTGCTTGAAGTCGGTCACGTCCGGGCTGTCGATACCCGCCTGGTCGAAAACGGCGGCGTCATCGGCGGTGAGCAGCACGGCGGCATGCACATGGGCCTTGCGCAGCTCTATCAGGCCGGTGTTGCTCTCGCGGATAATGGTGGCCATAGTCTTGGCATGGCTGCGCAACTTGGCTAGCGGCGAGAAGAACGGCTGCCGCCCCTCGGGGTACCACTTGGAGCCATACACATCGATGTTGCCCCGCGTTCCTTTGACATCCACCAGATACACCGCGTGAGGCGCGAGAATGGCGATGTCGATTTCGAACACCTCCTCACCCTGGCGCATCTCGAAGTTGTGGAAGATCAGCCAGCCATCGGGCAGATGATCCCGAAGAAAGCCGATGGCCTGGCGTTCAGATTCGTTCGCGGGTTGCCCGATGGGTATGACCTTCGCCATTAGTGTCCTCCCTCCTCAATGGTGCGCTCGACGAGGGTGCGAGCCTGGTCTTCTTTTTCCTGAGCCTCAGCCCGCTTATGTCCCGCATTCCAGACCAACTCGTTGATCTCGGCTTCGAGGGCGCTGTCGCATCGGGGAATAAGCAGACGTGATACATCGGGTGCCGACAGATGCGGGATGGAGCTCCCAGCGGCTGTCCGAATCAGTTGCCTGTAACCGACATCCGTGAGGAATAGGTATGCGTAGAGGTAGCCGGGAAGAATTTGCGAGTTTTGTGCTCCCAGCCTGAGAACGT
Source organism: uncultured Aquimonas sp. (assembly GCA_964424535.1). GTDB lineage: Bacteria > Pseudomonadota > Gammaproteobacteria > Xanthomonadales > Xanthomonadaceae > Denitratimonas. Next base: position 7,193 of record CAYRJS010000071.1, on the reverse strand, counting down.
CTACCGATACGCATCCACCGGCGAAGCGACGGTCGGCCCAAACACCACGACCAATAATGCCGCCGACTTGCCCGCTTCGAGCAAGAAGGAGGTCACCTTCCTGAGTCGCCCACTCGCTCTCGTCCGGCAACAATCGATTGGACAGGAAACGTGTCGGCTCATAACGCTGGCGGAAAATCTCGCCGCTGGTCAGGAATGGGGCACCGTACTCTTCATCGACGAAGACCTGCTTAAGCCGTCCGGTTTCACTAATCGCTATGCCGAGTGTCGAGAATTCATCCTTGCGTGGAACGCCAGCGATCAGCCGGTCACTTTCTTGAGCCACAGCATCGTGGAAGGTCGCCTCCAGCCGCTTGAGAACCAGCGTGGAAGAAGCCACTGAACACGAAAAAACCCGATGTGACAAAGCAAGCTTTTCCGGGAAACCAAACTGATGATTAACCATCTGCCCAGCGGTTTTCAGCAGCTCTGTCGCTTCTACTCTCAGATCAGCAGCGCCTTGAATCAGCTCATGAGCTTGATCTTCCACCGCGCCAAGACGTGGGACAGGGAGGTCAGTAATGTTTTCCGCTTCAATATGAACGATAATCGAACCGAATGTCCCACCTGTAATAATGGGAATACCATATTTCGAGTTTAGGAAGGCGTATAGATACCCCGGCTTCACTTTTTCTTCATCTGGAATCACCTTCAGGACATCCTGTGATATGGCGGTATCTTCCATATTAGTCCTCATAAAAGCCATACGTCCTATTGTTCCTGACCGAGTAATTAAAGTAGCTCCGGCAGGGCACTGAAATAGGTAATTTCCTGCAACTTGTTTTCTAGAAATAAATGGCTGGTTAGACAGATCCGCCCTCAGAATGTCGGCACTTCGCAAAAAGGGCATTCCGTGAATTTCGTCTTCTGCCCAGACAATTTTATCCTGGCCAACGTGGTACATACCGTTGATGCCATTTTCTGTCAGATCGACCAGATGGTCTTTTTGATATCGAAGCCCTTCTATTGTCTTTCTTGCCTCTATTCCGCCCTTTACGAACGGGCCGCAATCAAGACGGTGCTCCTCTTCAATCAACCAGGTGCTTGGAATTGTTTTTACTATCATGCTGAAACCTCACCTGTTTGAAGGAATTCGCGGAACTTCTCGGCAACTATCGGCAGTTCGTCGTGTACGCGACGCTTGCGGCGGGTGGTTCGACGAATTTCGACTTCTCCACCTTGGCGAACCCTTTCAACAATCTCGTCTTCGAAAATCAGTTCCTCTCCATCCGGTGCCCGCTGGAATAAAAGACTTCCACGAGAATCCACACCCGCTCGATCCACCACGGCCATGAAGACCTTGTATTCTGGGTGCTCGGTATTGATCAGCTCCTCCTGGCTGCGGCGACGCAGCACCAGCAGGCTGGGTAAGGCTGGGGTCAGGCCATACTCCTTCACAGTGACCTTGAATGGCTCCACCGGCAGATCAACTGAGGCCAGGACCTCGCAGTGGCGCAGAATCCACCAACGCACGTACTCTTGTGCAGGATTGCCCAGCAAGCCATCAGGCAGCAGGATTCCGACTCGACCGGTGCCGGGCTTCACCCACTGCAGGGCACGTTCGATAAACAGCACCTCGGGCGGCACACCGCCGATGTTTAGATTGCCGGTGTTGCGGAATCCACCTTCTTCGTCGCGCTCCCAGTTATTGCCCAGGTCGTAGCGCTCCAGGATGGAGGTGTCGCTCACCGTGTCTTGGGTCGAGAACCAAGGGTTGAGCAGAACCATATCCATGCTGCCCAGCGGCATGGCCGGGCGGGCGGCTTCGATGCCATCCAGATCGCCGTCTGGGAAGGTGCGGGCGTCGATGCGGAACACGCGGCCTGGATTGCCGGTGGTGAACAGCAGGTTCATGCGGCTGGCGACGGCCAGGAAGGGATCGATGTCACAGCCCAGGGCATTGCTGGCCGCCCAGGCGGCGGTTTCGTTTTGCGCCTGGCGGATCTGTTCGTTGGTGGCCTCTTCAGGCGTGGTGCCCACGGCCGCCAGTTTTTTCTTGAAGATGTGCGCGGCGGTCATGGCCAGGAAGGTGCCGGTGCCGCTGGAGCAGTCCATGATGCGTTCGCCGGGTTGCGGGTCGAGCATCTCCACCGCCATTTCAGCCACGTTGAGCGGCGTGGGGTAGCGGCCCTCACGGCCGTCCATCACGCTGCGGGCAACCGCACGGAAGGCCCCGGTACGGTAACGGGGCTGGGTTTCGCTCAGGGAGTAACGGGCCAGCTCCATGACCACGCGGGCGGTCTCGTGGGGTTCCAGCGTCAGATCCCAGCCACGGGTCAGCAGGTTTGGTTGCCAGGCCTTGGCGGCGGCAATGGATTCGTGGATGCGCCGGGCAATGGCCTGTTGACCCGCCTCGGTGAAAGGTTCGTCGCCCCTGATCCAGAATCTGCGCTCACCGGTGGGCAGGATCTCGTCGTGGATCTTGGCCAGCATCAGCACGGCCAACTGCTTGAAGGAATCCTTGTGATCGAGCCCCAGGTTGCGGTTCAGATACTGGCGGCAGCGCAGCAGAGCGTCTTCCAGGTCTTCCGCCTCGGCGCTGACCTGAATGACACCGCCGGTGCGGTCGAGATCGGTGGTGCGTTCGCCCGGCACCGGCCAGACACCCAGGGGCTTGGCTCGGACCTCGAAGCGGGTGCGCTCGACCTGGAACAGGAACTCCTCCTGGCCGTTGGTCCACATGCCCAGCGTCGCGCCGGGGATCAGCTCCAGCAGCTCCTTGAGCTCGCGCAGGTCGGCGTCGGCCTCGGCAATGGAACGGAGCTTGTCGCGCTTCCTCTGAGTCTTGCAGACGATGATCCGCTGCAGGTTGTCGTTGTTGTGCTCGGCATCGGGGCGGAAAATCGCGATGTCGATGCGCTTGCGCCCCTGGCCGGGGATCTGGGGGTTGTAGTTCACCTCCAGGTCATCCCGGTCAAAGCCGTAGCTCTCGATGAGCTGGCGCAGAACCTTTTGCACCAGCAGCTTCTTGGCCGAGGAGCTCTCCTTGTTACCGGTCAGGATGTCGATGAAAAAGTTATCCGGGCCGCTCTCTTCGGCAGCATCCTGCGGGGCTTCAATGATGTCGTCTTGGTCGCTCATCCGTTCTGCTCCTTGAGAAATTCGCGGTACTTCTCAGCGATAACCGGCAGATCGTTGTCCTCGATCTTTTCACTGCGGGTCAGAGTCCGTTCCACAAAGCGCCCACCGATTCGGATGCGCTCGGTGTAGGTGCGTGGCTCGACGATCTCTTCGCCGTCCGGGGTGCGCTTGTAGAGCTTGTTGCCACGGCGGTCGAAGCCAACCTTATCGGCCACGGCCATGAAGACCGGATATTCTTCAGCTCCGCTCAATGCCTCACGGTGCTTTTCTTCGTCACTCTTACGGCGCAGGAACAGCAGGCTGGTGAGGATGTTGACGTTGGCCTCGGCAATAAAGGCCTCAACCGGCAGATCGACGGAGGCGAGCACCTGGGTTTCACGCATGATCCACCAGCGGATGTATTCCGCCGCCGGGTTGCCGAGAACGCCGTCGGGCAGGACGATGCCCATGCGGCCAGTGCCCGGCTTGAGCCACTTGATGCAGCGCTCGATAAAGAGAATCTCCGGCGCGACGCTGCCCTTGGGGGTGCCGGTGTTGCGGAAGCCGCCTTCACCGTCCGGTTCCCAGGCGTGAGCCAGCTCGTATTGCTTCAAAATGCTTGGGTCCGTAATAGGAATATCGGAGCCAAAGGGTGGATTTGTCATCACAATATCGAATGAGCCAAGAGCTAGTTTCTCTTGGATCCTCTCGCCAGATTTTTTTTTCAGGTCCTTTTCTTCTTGTTTTATCTTGTCAACCAAATGACCGTTCGGAAATTCAAGTGAATTGACGTGGTAAATGTGTCCTTTTCCATCACCAGCCATCACCATATTCATCTGGGCCGCTCGGATCAAAAAAGGATCAAAATCGGCTCCAAATACGTACTTGGATGCATAATCCTTAAGCTCCGCATCAACGGTAAAGAATTCCTGAGTACTGGCGATGTCTTGTTCTATATCGTTTCTTTCCTCAATCTTCTTTTTCATATATTTGAGGCATGAGACGAGAAACCCTCCTGTTCCACATGCTGGGTCCAAAACTGTTTCGCCGTCTTTGGGGTCGAGCATTTCAACAACAAGGTCTACTACCCCACGTGGCGTGAAATATTGCCCCCGATCACCACGGAGATTCACCCCTACAAGCTCTTGATAAGCTGTTCCCTTTGCATCTATTGAAGTACGGGCAAAATCATACTTGGCCAATTCAGAAACGATAAAAGCCAGCGCCCGGTCGGAGAGAGTGATCTCCTCGTTGCCCCGGAAAATGTTCTTGTACTGCTTCTTGACCTCGGTGAAGAGCTCCTCGATACGGGCGCGGATGGCCTTGCGGCCCTTTTCTTCAAACTGTTCTCTGGGGCCAGCCCAGAAGCGGCGCTGCCAGGCCTGACGCTGTTTGCCGCGCAGGTTTTCATCGTGCATCTTGCAGAAAATCAGATAGAGAAACTGCCAGAAGGCGGCGTCTTTGGGCATGCCCTCGTTGCCGTGGATGTAGTTGTGGCAGCGGCGGAAGGTGATCTTGAGCATCTCGTTGTCGGCGATGCGGGTATGGGCATCGGAGATGACCTCCTTGGTGCCGACCGACTCTTCGGCCATCGGCCAGTCGCCGATGGGGTTGCACTTGGTTTCAAAGCGCTTCTGTTCCTTTTCGACGAAGAAGAACTCCAGGCCGTTGGTCCACAGGCCATACTGAACCGCGTCGACCTCGCGCATGATGGTCTCGATCTCATCGAGGTCCTTGGCGGCCTGCTCGAAATCGCGGATGCGCACGGCATTCTTGCCGACATTCGGCTCCTGGCGGCAGAGCACGGCGCGGCCCAAGTTCTCGATGGTGTGTTCCTTCCCATGGTGGAAGATGGCCACGTCCACCTTCTTGCGGCCGCCAATGGAGAAGTCCAGCTCCATGTCCTCTGGCGAAAATCCGTATTCGTGGATCAAGGCGCGAACGACCCGCTGCCGGACCAGCTCCTTCTTCGTTTCCTTGACCTGCTTGCCGGAAACGTAGTCGAGCGTGTATCCAGCTGGGATGGTGTTCTCGGCCTGCTTGTTCTTCTTTCTGCTCATATAAAAGCTCCGTTCACCGAGGCTGGGGTCATTTCTGGTCTTCCTCGCCGAAATCCTGGGTTGTGTGTTTCTGTTGCTCTATCCATGCGTCGATGTCCTTTCGGGAGAATCGCCACTGGCCTCGGACCTTGAAAGCAGGCAGTTCCCCGGTCTGGGCCATGGAATAGACCGTCTTCTCGCCGACCTTTAAGAGCGTGGCGACCTCTTTAACCGTGAACACTTCTTCCCCAAGCATCTGTTCGCTCCTGAAAAGTGACGACGTGGGCAGGTTGGCCGGCATGGTCCTGGCCCAAGATCGGCAGGAAAGAGCAAACTTTACCAAACAATGGAGTAGTCTACTAAGTGTGTTAAATGTTGCACAACACTAAACACCTGAGGTAGGATGCGCGGCATGAGTAGCTTTGGAGAGACGATTCGCGACCTTCGGGTGGCACAGAGCCTTGGCTTACGCGAGGCGGCAGGCTTAGTCGGCATTTCGCCGGCCTACCTGAGCCGTATCGAGCGTGGCAAGGAGTCTCCGCCTAGGCCTGAGGTCATCAAAGCTCTAGCGAAGGTGCTGGCGGCAGATCCCGACGTGTTGTTCCGCCTATCGCCTTCGACTGACCCTGAAGTCGTCGACTACTTGCACACGCAGCCTGAAGCGATGGCTTTAGTGCGATACCTCAAGGAGGCGTCATTGCCCGCAGAGGACGTCGCAAAGTTGTTGGAGCTTGCCGAGTCGCTGTCTCGCCCTACCAAGTAGAGAACTGGGCAGGAGGCCTACAGTAGGCGGCCCGAGTGGATAGTAAGGTGTTGCGATTTCAGTGGCAGCGGCGGTCAATCTCCCTCACCCTGCCAGGAGTTTCCGATGCGTCTTCGTCAGGTGCTTGCCACAGCGGTTAGAGAGCTGGTCCCACTTATTTGAACAGCTAGGCCGCGCCGGAAGGTGAACCGGGTTGGCAGGTGCTATACCAATGGAGTACAAATGTACCCCATGCCTTCCCTCAGCTCCCGCCGCCAGGCCATCCTGACCTTCATTCAGGAGCGTGCGCTCGTGCACGGCCAGCCGCCGTCGCTGGCCGAGATCGCGGCCGCCTGTGGTCTGGCCTCGCGCGGGGCGGCGCGCAAGCAGGTGCTGGCCTTGGCCGAGGCGGGGTTGGTCGAACTGACACCCGGGCAGGCGCGTGGCATCCGGCCGGCGGGTACCGGGCGGAACGCCGCCACATTGCCGGTGCCGGTTCTGGGCCGGGTGGCGGCCGGCGCGCCGATCGGGGCGGATGCGGAACTGGTCGATACGCTGTCGCTGGATGCACGGCTGTTTTCGCAGCGGCCCGATTATCTGCTGCGGGTGCAGGGTGATTCGATGATCGGCGATGGCATTCTGGATGGCGATCTGGTGGGCGTGTATCGCACTTCCGAGGCACGTGACGGGCAGGTGGTCGTGGCGCGGCTGGATGGCGAGATCACGATCAAGCGGTTGTCGTTGCAGCAGGGCCGGGTGCGGCTGTTGCCGCGCAATCCGGCTTACGCCCCGATCGAGGTGGAGGCCGGCCAGGATTTCGCGATCGAAGGTGTCTACTGCGGCTTGGTGCGCCGGGGCTGACATGGGTGCCGTGCTTGCCTGGCCGCTGGCCGCCAATGATGCCGCTGCCGACGGTCTGCTGCCGGATTCCGGCATCGAGCGCCTGCTTGATGGCCGCCGCTTGTGGAAAGGCGGCAGTTTTCCGGTCGCGCCTTCGGTCCATGCCACCGGCCACGCGGCACTGGATGCGGTACTGCCGGCAGGCGGCTGGCCAGGTTCGGCGCTGAGTGAAATCCTTCATGCAGCCGAAGGCATGGGTGAAATCCGTCTGGCCTGGCCGGCGCTGGCGCGTCTGTCGCAGGCGGGTGAGCGCATTGTGCTGGTGGCACCGCCACACCGACCTTTCGCGCCGGCCTGGCAGAACGCCGGCATCGCGCTGGAGCGCCTGCATCTGGTGAACGCGGAAAGCCCGAAGAATGCCTTGTGGGCGGCCGAGCAATGCCTGCGTTCGGGCAGTTGCGGCGCGGTGTTGT
>CAYRJS010000070.1:0-11239 GCA_964424535.1 uncultured Aquimonas sp. | reverse complement strand
CTGCAGGGCGAACGCGAGCAGGCCCGTTATAACAAGTCGCTGGCCAAGTTCGACCTCGCTGGTATCCAGCCAGCGCCGCGTGGCATGCCGCAGATCGAAGTGACCTTCGATATCGACGCCAATGGCATCCTGCATGTCTCGGCCAAGGACAAGAACACCGGCAAGGAACAGAAGATCGAGATCAAGGCCGGTTCGGGTTTGTCCGAGGAAGAAATCGCCAAGATGGTGCAAGACGCCGAGCTCAACCGCGAAGAGGACGAAAGGTTCCAGAAGCTGGTCGATACCCGCAACCACGCCGATGCCGTCCTGCACGCCACCCGTGCTGCCATCAAGGACCACGGCGACAAGGTCGGCGGCGAAGCCATCGGCCAGATCGAAGCGGCCATCTCGGCCCTGGAAGGCGTCATCAAGGGTGACGACCAGGCCCAGATCGAAGCCAAGACCAAGGCCCTGGAAGAAGCCGCCCAGTCCCTCCTGGCCGCCGCCCACGCCGGCCACGCCGGCCCTGAACCCGGCGCTGGCACGGGCGAAGCCCCCGCCGCCGATGACGTCGTCGATGCCGAGTTCACGGAAGTGAAGGATGAGCAAAAGCCGTGATTGGTGATTCGGTATTCGTGATTCGCAAGAGCGGGGCCGCCTCGGCTCCGTTCTTGCATCAGTCGTGCTGTTTCGAATTGCGAATCACCAATCCCGAATCACGTCGTCAGCCATAACACCTGTGCTCTTTCGAATTACCAATCACCAATCCCGAATCACGTCTCCATGAAACGCGACTACTACGAAATCCTGGGTGTCAGCAAAACCGCCAGCGCTGATGAGCTGAAGAAAGCGTATCGGCGCTGCGCGATGAAGTATCACCCGGATCGCAACCCCGGTGATGCCGAGGCCGAGGTGCGTTTCAAGGAATGCAAGGAGGCCTACGAAGTGCTGTCGGACTCGGGCAAGCGCCGGATGTACGACCAGCATGGCCATGCCGCATTCGAACAGGGTATGGGCGGAGGTGGCCCGGGTGGGCCGGATTTCGGGGATATTTTCGGGGATATTTTCGGCGACATTTTTGGTGGTGGCCGAGGCCGTCAGCAGGCCCGGCGCGGAGCCGATCTGCGGTATGTGATCGAGCTGGATCTGGAAGAAGCGGTATTTGGTGTCGAGCGCACCATCGAGGTGCCAACCCTGGTGGCGTGTGATACCTGCAAGGGTGCCGGTTCTGAAGATGGCAAGGTGGAAACCTGCGATACCTGCCGTGGTCACGGTCGGGTGCGGATGCAGCAGGGCATATTCTCGGTGCAGCAGGCCTGCCCGCATTGCGGTGGCAGTGGCCGGCGCATCGTCAATCTCTGCAAGACCTGCGATGGCCATGGCCGGATCGAACGCGACAAGACCCTGCAGGTCAAGATTCCTGCCGGGGTCGACAACGGTGATCGCATCCGCCTGGCCGGCGAAGGCGAAGCCGGACCCGCCGGCACCCAACCGGGCGATCTTTACGTGGAAGTGCGGGTGCGCGAGCACGCCATCTTCCAGCGTGATGGCGATGATCTTTACTGTGAATTGCCGATCCGCCTGTCCCAGGCGGCATTGGGTGCGGAGATCAACGTACCGACCCTGGATGGTGCGGCCCAGATCAAGATCCCGGCGGAAACCCAGACCGGCAAGTTGTTCCGCTTGCGCGGCAAGGGCGTCAAGTCCGTGCGCAGCCATGCGCCGGGTGATCTGCTGTGCCGGGTCGTGGTCGAAACCCCGGTCAACCTGACCAAGCGTCAGCGCGAATTGCTGAGCGAACTGGAGACCACTTTTGCCGGGGAAAAAGGTGCCGCACATTCGCCACGTTCCAGCACCTTCCTGGATGGCGTCAAGGCATTCTGGAGTCGCATGACTTCGTCGTGATCGGCTGGCCATGCCGGTACACCGTGAGGCGGTGTGGACGGTCACTGGCAGCGAGAGTCAAATTGAGATGACAAGCTGTCACGGCCAAGGCATAGTGCCAGACGGACTGCGGGAGGAGACCATGAGCGGCCTTTCAGCGGGTGAACAACTGACCGGCGAACACCATCAGATCGATCGAGGCATGGATGCCGCCCTCAATGGGCAGGGTGGGCATGCCGAGCTGCTGGCGGCCTTGCGCTTGCTGCGCGAGCACATTTTTCGCGAGGAAGTGGTGCTGTTTCCGCCGCTGGCCGATGAGGGCCTGGCGATGCCGATCTTCGTGATGAAACGCGAGCACGGTCTGATGTGGCCCTTGATCCGGCGTCTGGAAGCGGACTGCCAGGCGGGTATGGATTTGGCATCATTGCGCAACGGCATCCTGGATTTGAGTCAGCAACTGGCCATCCACAATTCGAAAGAAGAACAGATCATCTATTCCGCTGCGGATCGTCTGAATGCCAGCAACACCGATTGGGACCTGGAGCGCGAGCTTGATCGAGTCGACATGCCGGATGATTGGAATTGCGCCATGGTGGCGCGCTGAGCACGAGTTCGGTATCCGTTTTTTTCGCAGTGCGCTGACACGCGACTCCACGAGGGCTGGCGGATTGGCTAAAGTGTGCGGGTTTTCTTCCTCACACCGGTAACCGAATCGATGAATGCCAAGACCGACTTTGCCCCCATGCCCGATGCCGAGGGTTACTTTGGCCCCTACGGTGGCCAACTGGTGCCGCCGCACCTCAAGCAGGCCATGGATGACATCGCCACGGCCTATGCCGAAATCACCCAGCGCCAGGATTTCCAGGACGAATTGGCAGCGCTGCAACAGCATTACGTAGGCCGACCCAGTCCGATCTTCTACGCCGAGCGCCTGTCCGAGCAGCTTGGCGGCGCGCGCATCCACCTCAAGCGCGAAGACCTGAACCATACCGGCGCGCACAAGATCAACCACTGCCTGGGCGAGGTGCTGCTGGCCAAGTTCATGGGCAAAAAAAGGGTGATCGCCGAAACCGGTGCCGGCCAGCATGGCGTCGCGCTGGCCACCGCCTGCGCGCTGATCGGTATTCCCTGTGAGATCCATATGGGTCAGGTCGATGTCGAAAAAGAACATCCCAACGTCGTCAAGATGAAGATTCTGGGTTGCAAGCTGGTGCCGGTCACCCGTGGCCAGGCCACGCTCAAGGAAGCCGTGGACAGCGCCTTCGAGGAATATCTGACCAATCCGACCGATTATTTCTATGCCATCGGCTCGGTCGTGGGCCCGCATCCTTTCCCGATGATGGTGCGTGATTTCCAGAGCGTGGTCGGACGCGAGGCCCGCGCACAATTTCTGGAAGAACACGGCCGTCTGCCGCAGCATGTGGCAGCCTGCGTTGGTGGCGGCTCCAATGCCATGGGCATCTTCACCGCGTTCCTCAATGATGCCGAGGTCAATCTGGTGGGTGTGGAACCGGCCGGCGAGGGCGTTGACAAACCCGGTCGCCATGCCGCCACCATCACCAAGGGCAAGCCCGGCGCCATCCACGGCATGAAATGCTATGTCCTGGAGGATGCCGAAGGCGTGCCCTCGTCCGTGCACTCGATCGCCTCGGGCCTGGATTATCCCGGCGTTGGCCCGCAGCACAGCTATCTCAAGGATATCGGCCGGGTGCAATACGACTCAGTCACCGATAAAGAAACCCTGGATGCCTTCATGACCCTGTCCCGGGTGGAGGGCATCATCCCGGCGCTGGAAAGCGCCCACGCCGTGGCCTGGGCCATCCGCATGGCTCCAAGCCTGCCGCGTGATGTGCATATCCTGGTGAACCTTTCTGGTCGTGGCGACAAGGATGCCGACTACGTGGCAGGCATACTGGGACTTTGACGCGGCGAGCGGAGGGCGGCATGAGTCATGAATCCGGGGTTTTCGATGATCGCCGCCGTTTTTTGCGGACGGCGGCGCTAGGGGCGGTAGCTCTGCCGCTGGCTGGCGGTTGCGCAAGCAAGGTCCGCGAAAGTCATGCCGCTGGCACCACCGCGACAGAGCCCGATGCCATACCCGAATCGATTGCGGCACTGATGCCGATTGCCGGCACGGTGCCGCCGATTGCCGATGGTGAATACCGTGCGCGCCTGGACAAGGCCCAGCGGTTGATGGCCGAGCACGGCATCGATGCGATTTTTGTTTCCGCCGGCAGTTCACTGCGCTATTTCGTCGATCTGGACTGGTGGGCGGGCGAGCGTACCGCCGGGCTGTTGCTGACCCGATCGGGTGAACCGATCTACGTCACCCCGGCCTTCGAGCGCGATCGGGCCATGGAGCAGATTCGCTTCGGCTCGGATATCCGCACCTGGCAGGAGGACGAAGACCCTTATCGCCTGATCGCGCAAACCCTGCGCGAGCGCGGTGTGGCCGCCGGGCGATTGGGGATTGAAGAACAGGTGCCGTTCTTCATGGCCGATGGCATCGCCGGGGCGGCACCGAACCTGAAACTGGTCAGTGCGACGCCGGTCACCGCGGGCTGTCGTGCGGTCAAATCCGCAGCCGAGATCGCGATCTTGCAGGTCGCCAACGATGCCACGCTGGCGGTGTACCAGGCCGTCTGGCAGGCGATGCAACCGGGCATGACCCAGATGGACGTGCAGCGCCTGCTGTCACTGGCGCACGAACGCCTGGGCGTGCGCGGCGGGGTCAGCATCAACGTCGGCCCGTACAGCGCCCTGCCGCACGGCTCGCGCGAGCCGCAGCGCATCGACGAGGGTACCGTGGTCATGCTCGACGGTGGTTGCCGGGTGCACGGCTATACCAGCGACATTACTCGCACCTTCGTGCTGGGCCGCGCCAGCGACACCATGAAGCGCGTCTTCGCCATCGTCCAGCGCGCCCAGATTGCCGCCCGCGAGGCTGCACGCACGGGTGGGCAGATGGGTGATATCGACGCGGCCGCGCGCAAGCTCATCGTCGATGCCGGTTATGGACCTGGCTATACCTATTTCACCCATCGTCTGGGCCACGGCATCGGCCTGGACATGCACGAGTGGTACTACGCTGTGGGTGGCAGTGAACAGCCGATCCTGGACAACATGACCTTGAGCGACGAGCCGGGCATCTATATCCCCGGCCAGTTCGGTGTGCGTCTGGAAGAGTGCATGGTCACCGGCCCCGAAGGCGGGCGCTGGTTCACCCCGCAAAGTCCTTCGATCGAGCAGCCGTTCGCTTGACCAGCCTCAATAATGCACGCCCTGATTGCGGGCGTAGTCGGCCAGAACAGCACGAGCGGCCTCACGAGCGATGCCTTCGCGCAAGCTGATGCCGCGCTGCTGCAGTTCCCCGCGCCAGTCGGCGGGCAAGGGGCCTTCGTCGAATTCGGTCAATTCCATCACGTCGGCGGCGCTGGCGCCGATCAGCAAGGTGTCGATACCGGCCCAGAAGGTGGCGCCGTAACACATGCAGCACGGCTGCGCCGAGGTGGCCAGGACGATGCCAGGATGGCCGTCGTTGAGACGGGCGCGACCGGTTCTGGCCTGTGCCAGCAGGTAGGCCATCATCTCGGCGTGGGCGATCGAGCTGGTTTCGGGTACGACCCGGTTGACACCTACAGCCAGCAAGCGGTGTTCGGCATCAAACACGGCGGCGCCAAAGGGACCGCCACTGCCGCGCTCGACGTTGAGTGCGGCCAGGCGTACGACCAGAGCCAGTTTGGCTTCATCGTCGGGGTAGATCGAATCGACCTGGATTTCAGATTCGATCCAGTTCGGCAAGGCCAGGGTGGCCGTATGTTTCAGCATGGGTATTCTCGTAATCGTGGGGGGAGGTCGGTTCAGAACACGCTGACGCGTTCGGCCGCCGGTCGCAGCATCGAGTTGTTTCCGGGTTTGCAGTGGAAAGCCTCGGCAAAACCGGCCAGGTTCGCAGCCGGACCATTGATGCGCCATTTGGCCGGAGCATGGACATCGACGCGAGCCAACAGCAGCAGTTCCTCGTCGCGGTAATTGCGCCGCCAGACCCGGGCCCAGGCGTAGAAGTAACGCTGCATGCCGGTGAGCGTGCCCTGCATGGGCGGTTCGCCCAACTGCGCCAGTGCCGCATGGGCCAGTTCCACCCCGGCCAGGTCGGCGATGTTCTCGTTGAGCGTGAGTTCGGCATTGACCTTGACCTGGCCCAGAACCGGATAGGTTGCGTATTGGTCCACCAGCGGCTGGAAGCGCAACTTGAAGGCGTTTTGGTCGGAGGCTTGCCACCAGGGCGCGATCCGGCCCTGGGCATCGAACTGGCTGCCGATGGCGTCAAATCCGCGCATCAGTTCGTGGGCAATGATGCTACCCAGACCGCCGTAATTGGCGGCCACGTCACCTTGCGGGTCAAACAACGGCGCTTGCATCAGACCGGCGGGCACCACCAACTGATTGCGGGCGGCGTCGTAATAGATGTTCACGGCATAGGCTGATTGTGCCCACTGCCATTCTTCCCGCACCTTGTCCACGGTGTCCATATGCCGCTGATGCAGCCAGCGTGCCAGGGTCAGGACGTTGCCGGCGTAGTCGCTGGCCGACAGGTGCAGTCCCGGATAGTCCGGCGCGCGGTCCGGTCCGCCCAGTTTGAGATCCACGGCGTCCAGTTTTTCCACGGCCACCAGGCGTGCCTGGGTGCCCAGCCACGGAGCCTGGGCGAGTTGTTCACGCAAGCTGGCGCGGATCTGCTCGACCAGGGCTTCGGCGGCAGTGCGGGAGGCGGGCGGGAAATGAGCCTGCTGGTACAGATGTCCCAGGGCTGGACCAAGCAGACTGTCGATGGTGTTGCGGACCCGGCGCCAGCGTGGCATGGGCTCTTGCGAGCCGCGCAGGGTACGCAGGAACAGGGCGTCGTTGGCATCGACGAAGCCTTGCGACAGATAAGGCGCCATCGCATGGGCCAGATGGAAGCGCAGATAGGCCTGCCACTGCTGGGGTGATTGCTGGCGCAACAGCTCGTTGGCAACACGGAAGAACGTGTCGTGTCCCAGGGAAATCGAGGGGACTTTTTCGATGCCCTGGGCTTTCAGAAACTTTTTCCAGGCCAGGCCGGGATAACTGCGTTCCAGTTCCTTGACCTGCACCATGCGGTAGGAAACCTGCGGATCACGCAGTTCCACCAGGCTCAAGGACGCTTGTGCCAGGCGTTTTTCCATGGCCAGCACCGATTCGGCTTCGGCTGCCGGAGACTTGCTGCCGACCAGGGTCAAAAGGCGCTCGACGTAACCTTGATAGGCCGCCATCAACAGCACCGTGTCTTCGTCATCGCGCAGGTAGTAATCACGATCACCCAGGCCCAGACCACCCTGACTGGCGTAGGCGATGCGTCGGGCCGGGTTGGCCAGGTCGTCATTGACCCCGAAATCGAACAGGGCCGGGATGCCGTAGCTGTGCAGCTCGGCGATGACCGGGGCGATGTCGCGGGGCTTGTTGATCCGGGCGATGTGATCCAGCAACGGACGCAGGGCCTTGATCCCGGCGGCTTCGATCGCAGCTTCGTCCATGCCGCTGGCATACAGATCACCCAGCAGACGGGTCAGAGGTTCGTCGCTGCCGGCGGCCTGTTCCAGCAGGGCACGTTGTTGCAACAGCCCTTGCAGGGCCATGTCCTCGAAGGTACCCCAACTGGCAAAACCGGCAGGAACCGGATTGGCGCGCAGCCAGCCGCCATTGGCGTGCTGGTAAAAATCCGTGCAGGCCGGCGTGACCGTATCGAATTGACGTGAATCAATGGCTTGCCCGGGAGCCTGGCTCCAGGCGGGACTGGACAGGCCGAGCAAAAGAATGAAGAAAAACGGGGGAAATTGCATGGATCTCACACGCACCAAAGGTGGTTTATTCTAACCTGACGACGGCATCAGCCACGGACTGTTGCCGCCACCCTGGAGATTTACTGGAGATGTTTCGATGAACACGAGGTTTCCCGGTCAACCGGCAGCCCGCAAGCGGGGCAAGATGCGGTGGTGGGTGCTGGTGCTTTTTGCCATCTATGCGCTGTGGTACTGGGGCTCCAACCAGCAGGAAGCTGCCTTTACCGGGCGTACCCAGTTGATCGATTCCAGTGTCGAGCAGGAAGCCAGTCTGGGTCTGCAGGCCTATCGCCAGATCCTGTCCGAATCGAACGTGGTGACCGCAGGCCAGGGTCCGGAGCAGGTGCGGGAAATTGCCCGCCGCCTGATTGCCGTTGGTCCCAAAGTCGAAGCCGATCTGGCGGCAGCGCGCGGGGTCAAGCCTTCGATCCAGTGGGATGCCTTTGCCTGGGACGTCAACCTGATCCAGTCCGACCAGGCCAATGCTTTCTGTCTGCCGGGCGGCAAGATCGCCGTCTACACCGGCATCTTGCCCATTGCCAGGAACCAGGATGCCCTGGCTGCGATCATGGGCCACGAAATTGCCCATGCGCTGTTGCGCCACAGCGCCGAGCGCATGGCCCAACAAAAGCTGGTGCAACTGGGTTCGATGGCCGCCGGCATGGCCGTCAGCGACATGGACCCGCAACAGCAACGGGCGGTGATGGCAGTCATGGGTGCCGGGGCGCAATATGGCGTGCTCTTGCCGTTTTCGCGTGATCATGAAAGTGAAGCCGACGAAGTCGGTCTGATGCTGGCCGCAGCCGCCTGTTACGACCCGCGCGAAGCCATCGGCCTGTGGGAACGCATGGGTCAGGCCAGCGGTGGTCAGGCCCCGCCAGAGTTCATGTCCACCCATCCCAGTGGCAGCACCCGCATCAGTCACCTGCAGGCCTTGATGCCCCAGGCCCTGGAAATCGGCAAGGCTTACTGCGGCCAGCGTTGAGCCTGATCAGGCCTTGTTCCGAAGGCAGGTGAAGGCGCGCAAAGCCGAGACTAACAGACTGATTTTGTCCTGTTTTGGACTGGCCTTGCCAGGTTTGGAGACTCGGGTCGCAGGTTGCCGGATCGGGACGCGCATGAGACAATTCCGTGGTTCACGATTCGATTTTCATGTGCCTGCAATGGCCGTGATGTCGTTTCGGGACCGCTGCAATACGGCACCTGACATCCGTCTTGCGGCACGCTGCAACGCCGCACGAGAGCTGCGGCCCTGGTCGATTCGAGGATGACGTGCTCAGCCAATACCTGCCGATACTGTTGTTCCTGATTGTTTCCACCGGCATCGGCATCGTGTTGCTCGTGCTGGGTACCTTGCTGGGACCCAAGCGTCCGGATGCGGAAAAGCTTTCGGCCTACGAGTGCGGTTTCGAAGCGTTCGAAGACATGCGCATGCGCTTTGACGTGCGCTATTACCTGATCGCGATCCTGTTCATCGTGTTCGATCTGGAGATCGCTTTCCTGTTTCCCTGGGCGGTGGTGTTCAAGGGCCTGGGGGCCCCGGCCATCATCGCCATGACCATTTTCCTGGGCATCCTCGTCGTGGGCTTCGTCTACGAGTGGAAGAAGGGTGCGCTGGAGTGGGAGTGATCTGATGAGCATTGCACAGTTTTTCCACAATCCCGCCCCGATCGGCCGGGTTGACGACATCCTGCGACCGGGCGAGGACAATCCGCTGGTTGAACGCGGTTTTGCCGTGACCTCGGTTGACGCCCTGGTCAACTGGGCCCGTACCGGCTCACTGTGGCCGGTCACCTTCGGCCTGGCCTGTTGCGCGGTGGAAATGATGCACGCCAGTTGCGCACGTACCGACTTGGACCGCATGGGCGTGATCTACCGCCCCAGCCCGCGCCAGTCGGACGTGATGATCGTGGCCGGCACCCTGGTCAACAAGATGGCTCCGGCGTTGCGCAAGGTCTACGACCAGATGACCGAACCCAAGTGGGTGATCTCCATGGGCTCGTGCGCCAATGGCGGCGGCTATTACCACTATTCCTATGCCGTGGTGCGCGGTTGCGATCGCATCGTGCCGGTGGACGTCTACGTGCCCGGCTGCCCGCCCACGGCTGAAGCTCTGGCGCATGGCATCTTGCAATTGCAAAAGAAGATCCGCCGTACCAACACCATTGCGCGTTGAGCGCCCCGTAACTGTCGAAGGAAGGCACGCCGACCATGGCCGAGCCAGAAAAAACCCTGATCGAGCGCCTCAAGGAACGCTTTGGTGACACCCTCCTTGCCTGTATCGAGCACCCCTATACCCTGGCCGAAACCCAGGTCACCGCGATAGTTGCGCCGGATCGTCTGCTGGAAGTGGCGCGCGCCCTGTGCGACGAAGCCCCCTTTCGTTTTGAGCAACTCATCGACCTGTGCGGGGTCGATTACCTGGGCTATGGCCAGGTCGAATGGGACACCGAGGATGTGACCCACGAGGGCTTTTCCCGGGGCGTGGAGGGTCTGGGGCCAGGACGTTTTGACTGGGCCAACCGGCCCCAAGCGGGTGAGCATCCGCGCCGATTTGCCTCGGTGGTGCAGTTGCTTTCGGTCCATCACAACCAGCGTATGCGCCTGCGCGTATACGCCCCCGATGACGGCTTGCCGGTGATTCCTTCACTGGTGGATATCTGGCCGGTGGCGAACTGGTACGAACGCGAAGCCTTCGATCTTTTTGGCATCGTCTACGAAGGCCACCCGGATCTGCGTCGCATCCTTACCGACTACGGTTTCATCGGGCATCCGTTCCGCAAGGATTTCCCCCTGATCGGCAATGTCGAGGTGCGCTACGACGCCGAGCAGGGTCGGGTCATCTATCAGCCGGTCACGATCGAACCGCGCGTCACCGTGCCGCGGGTAATCCGCCACGATTCGCGCGTTGAGCAGGCCCGCAACGAAGCTGCCGACCAGGCCGCCGGGAAGCAATGACATGCCGCAAATTCGCAATTACACCCTGAACTTTGGCCCCCAGCACCCGGCTGCGCACGGCGTGTTGCGCTTGGTGCTGGAGATGGAAGGCGAGGTGGTACAGCGCGCCGATCCACACGTGGGCCTGTTGCACCGGGGTACCGAAAAGCTGGCCGAATCCAAGCCCTTCAATCACTCCATCGGCTACATGGATCGCCTCGACTATGTCTCGATGATGTGCAACGAACACGCCTATGTGCGCGCCATCGAGAATCTTCTGGGCATCGAAGTGCCGGAGCGGGCGCAGTGGATCCGCACCTTGTTCGATGAAGTCACCCGTATCCTCAACCATTTGATGTGGATCGGTGCCAACGGCCTGGACCTGGGGGCCATGGCCTTGATGCTGTATGCCTTCCGCGAGCGTGAAGAGCTGATGGACTGCTACGAAGCGGTCTCCGGCGCACGCATGCACGCGGCCTATTACCGCCCCGGCGGGGTCTATCGGGATCGGCCTGTTCGCATGCCCCCGTACAAGGGGTTTCCTTGTACTGGGGCATGCGATCAGGCAGATCCCGATA
>CAYRJS010000069.1:0-11341 GCA_964424535.1 uncultured Aquimonas sp. | reverse complement strand
CCGCGCGCGAGTTTTTCGCGTTGCCGGAACACTGATCCCAACCGCAACCCTGCACTGTCCCCGCTCTTGATATATCCACCAAGGAAAGCTTGAAAAACACCCGGAAGATGCCGGAAGAAGGTGGAAGAAGAAAAGCCGCTCGGAAAGATGTTTGCGGCAGGCGCAATGAATCCTAGCGCGCTCCGGGCTGTCCTGACGAGTCGCCGAACAGGTCCATCTGATCGCTCACCTGGGAAAGCCGTTCGTCCACGCGCTTGAGCAGCTTCCGCACTCCGCGCTCGGTCATGCGGAACTCCCGGGCGATCTCGAAAACGCGGGCGCCTTGGTCCCGTCGGTCGACGATTGCCATTTCTCTTGGGGAAAGGCCGTAGTGGCCATTCAGTGGGAAGGTAAGTTGCTGGCCTCCCCACCGCTCCAGCAGCATGTCGGCCACGGCGGCGCCCAGGTGTTCAGCCAGGTCATGCGTGGCCCCCAGCTCCAAGGCCGTGGCCTTCGTGGACTGCTCCACATCCAGGAGCAATTCATGGCGACGTACCGCCATCGCATTTCGAGGGGTGCTCATCGTGGGCCTCCTGGTGCACTGCCCGTCTTTGCGCGGATGCTGTCCACATAGGCATCAGCCTCCGCCTGTGACATGCCCGCGAATTCCATCTGCTGTCTGGTCCAGCTCAGGGCGACGGACACCGGATCTTCCTTCGCGCCGGGCGCAGGCTGCGTGCCACGCCGGCCCATGCGGGCGCTTTCCTCTCGCTGACGTTCTGCCTGTGCGTCCGCACTATCGGCAATGCCGAAGACCACCGCGCGCAGGTAGTGGTGGTTTTGCAGCGCACCGCTGGGCGGAGCGGCCAACATTTGCTCGATACCAGCCGCCCACATTGTTGAAGTGGTCGGCCGGCGCACGCCCGCACGCTCATCGCGGCACACATCGCCGGCCTCTACCAGCGCCACCAGCTCATCAATCAGCTTCACCGCACGGCGCATCTGGACGCCACGCTTGCCGGTGCCGAACAGCCGCAGGTACGGCCCGATTACCTTGCCGATGGCAGGCTCCAACGCCGCCACCCGGGCAATCGCACGCTTGGCTTCTGGCTCGATCAGAAACGCCTCGATCTGGCCGGTGAAACCGCAGCTGGGGCAGTATCCGGGGAGCATCGTCAGCGCGCCTGTTTACGAAAAAAGGGCAGCGCCAGCCATGCCGCCACACATAGCCAGTAAGTCGTGGCGACAAAACCATAGGAACCCTGCGCAAGAATCAAGGCGGAAAACATCGCGACCTGCCGAAATGTTGCCGGGCGATCCATCACACACCTCCTGCCGCGCGTGCCTCGCGCCGCTTTCGCTCGGCGTCCAATGCCGCAATGACGCCCTGGAGTTGAGTGCGTGTCTTGAGCCAGGCGCAGCGTTCGGTGCGATACATGTGCTGGGCCAGCCTGTCGGCATAGGACCAAGGCAGTTGCATCACAGTCAGCAGTTGCTCGATACGCGTCAGCATGGGGCGCGTGTCCATATTGCGCGGCTTGCCACGATGCCGGCCCGGCCTGCCGCCGGCGCCCAGGCGGCGCAGCTCCTGCAGCACCGCTGCACGCCCGGCATCGTCCAGGGCACCGGCGCTGCGGTGGCCGGTGAGGCGCTCAATCAGATCCCGGCGGGTGTCCTCATCCATGTCCAGCTGCTTGGCGCCTGCATGGATGGCGGCGAGGTCGCGCTTGCGCTTGTCGCCGGGGAGGATGATGTGATGACGGGCCATCAGCGCGCCCTCGCTGCATCCACCGCCGCGATATCCAGGCTGATCGGCTGGTAGGCGCCGTTGGCATCGCGCTCGTAGAGCCGCAGATAGGTCTTGCTACCGATGACCTGCACCGCCTCGCCGATGGCGCGCATGGCCTCCTGCCAGCGTTCGTCGACAATCTCCAGGCGCCGCAGGCCCAGCACGCTGCCGGTGCGGATGTTGCCGGAGCCATCGACGCGGAACGCATCCTGCACCAGCACCGAGATTTCGGAGCGGGCGCCTTCCGTCCATTCGCGCAGGCACTCGTCGATCAGTGCTTTGGCCGCTTGCAGCCGCTCGTCGAAAATGACGGTCTCGGCGATGGCGCGCTGCACCTTGTAGCGGCCGTCGAACGACAGCAGCGTGACGTTGCCCTTGGCGCCACCGATACGGGCGTTGTACTGCTCCGCGCTGAGCTCGATGAACGCCTGGATATCGGCGAACGCCTGGGAGCGGTAGTCGATCAGCAGATCCCGGATCGGCAGCGCGCGTGCCACCAGCGACTGGACCAGTTCGTCGCGCAGTTTGTCGATCGGTCGGATCTGGTCCTCCGGGATCAAGCGGCCCTGTGCATCCTTGCGGTAGCCGTCGGGCGTGGGAGTGGTGGAAGCGGTCATAGGTCAATCTCCATGCGGTGGTGGTCGTGTGCGATGTCCGCCATCTTTTCGCCCAGGCACGGGGCGAGCTCGATATCCGCCACGTGGTCTTCGGCTGCCGCGAGATTGCGGCGGATGCAGCGCAGGTAATGCAGCCGCGCCTCGTCCGAGAGCTGGACGAGGTCGCGGATGCGGTGGATGGCCTGGATCGCGCTCAGCACGTCGCCGGCCGCGCCTTGATGGGCGCGATCAGCCGCGATGGCGCTTGCCAATTGCCGGTGGCTCTTGGTGCTCATCGCACGGCCCCCCGTGGCAATGCCTGGGTGGCCTGCAGCAACTTCTGGCGGGCCAGCTGTTCGAGCACGTGCACGCGTTGGCGGCTGATGCCCAGGTCTGCGGCAATCTCGCGCAGCGTGTGCCCTTCGGCCCGGCGGCGCAGAATCAGAGCGAGGCGTTCGGGATCGGATTTCATGCGCGTACGACCTCCGGCGTGCAGTGCTGGCTGGTTTCCCACTCCACCAATGCGCCGTGGCAGGTGGTGACGTAGACGGTGCGGGTGACGCCGCACTCGGTAATGCGCTTGCGCAGCGCACCGCGCAACCAGCAATTGATCGGGGGCTGCTCAATGCGGATCACAGGCCGCCGGTTGCGGATATCGATCTCGCGCACCGTGCAGCCGGCGTCGTCCAGGTGATGGATAGCGGACATGGCGATGCGCGTTGCATCCACCGCCAGTGCGTTGGCCAGAGCCAAAGTGGAGATGCTCATGCCTTGGCGCCTCCTGTGTTCGGGGCCATCCGGATCGCCTGGTACAGCGCCAGCGTGTGGATCGTGTACTTGCCGATCTGGGTCTCGTACCCCCAGTCGCCCGGTGCGCCGAGGAAGCGCGCAAGCTCGCCCAGCAATGCCAGCAACCGCTGCTGCTCGACGTCATCCAGGGGCGTGCCTGCCAGCGGCAAGCGAAGGTTGTGGGTAGGGGCCGTGATGCTCATGCCAAGCCTCCTGCCACGATGTCGCGGGTCACCTTCGGCGCGCCCAGCTCCGCCGCCGCGTTCATCGCGCCGGCCAATGCGTTGTGCACAGCCAGCGGGTACAGCATCGAGCCGCCACGCTGCTGTTTGCCGCTCGGTGTCAGCCGGCCACGGATCGCGTCCAGACCACTGGCATCAATCACCGCATCCAGGTCTGCCCCGGCGCGTGCAAAGCGGTGCCGCAGATACTCCGGCAGGTGCTGATCCAGCGGCGCCAGGTGCACCAGTTCGATGCGCTGGGCCACCTCGCGCACCTGCGGGTTGCGCTCGTCCAGCTTCAGCACCAGCTCGGGCTGGCCGATCAGTACGATCGACAGCAACGGACGCATGCCGTCCTTGAGCTCCAGGTAACGCTTCAAGTGCTTCAGCGTCGGGATCGGCAGGCAATGCGCTTCCTCGATCAGCAGCGTGTGCTTCATCCCGGATCGGGCACTGTCGCGCAGCACGTTGTGCAGCTGATGGAAGCGGGCATCCGGGCTGCTGCGCGGCGGAGCCAGAGGCGCTACGTTGCGCACGATGCACTCGGCGATGTGATGACTGCGCAGCGTCTTGCCGACGGTGTCCTTGTCCTCCATCGCCAGCACGTAGGGCTGGCAGACGATCACCGAGGGGTCATCGCGCTGGATGCGCTCCAGCAGCTCCTCGCGCAGCGTGGTCTTGCCCGCGCCGGACTCGCCGACCACGCCGAGGAAGCCGCCATGCCGCACCGTGCTCCACATCGCCTCCCGCACGTAACGTGCATCGGGCGAGAGGTACACGTCTGCCGGCTCGCGGCATTCGGCGAATGGATCGCGTGCCAGCTTGAAGTGCTGGCGCGCAGTGGGTGAAAGAGTGGCTTTACGCAGTAACATGATGTCGTTCCTCTCTGCTTCGTTGGTGGGTGGGACAACCGGCCTCGAAGCGTTGCCGCGCTTCGGGGCCTTCTTTTTCTCGGCGCTGCCGGTCTGGTGGCAGATGCCGTGCTGGGTGAGCCAGTCGGCAACGCGCCCGGCGACGGCAAATTGCAGCGGCATGCCGTGATTGGCGGCCAGCGACATCCAGGTGCGCGATGTGCCGGCGGCTTCGGCCAGGGCCTTCAGCGTCAGCCCGCGCTCGGCGAGCGTCGCCTTCAAGTTCGCCGGCAGCGTGGTGAGCGCGGTCATTGCGCACCCCCCATCACCGCACGCAGGCCGC
Organism: uncultured Aquimonas sp.; assembly: GCA_964424535.1. Taxonomy (GTDB): domain Bacteria; phylum Pseudomonadota; class Gammaproteobacteria; order Xanthomonadales; family Xanthomonadaceae; genus Denitratimonas. The sequence goes on along the minus strand of CAYRJS010000069.1, from coordinate 6,773 downwards.
CGCGCATCAGCGCCACGGCGCAATCGTCCAGTTGCTCCTCGGGCACGCCGTCCGGCCACAGGGCCGCCATGCGTGCGTACTGATCTGCACTCCAAGCGCCGCCGCGTTCCTCTACCCGGCGCTTGAGGGCGCGGGCCATTTCGGCGTGGCTCAGTGGCGTCGGCACGTACTGCGGGCGGATCATCGGGATTGCCGGTGTGGCTTCCACGATGGTCGGTACGTCTACCTGCACCTCGCGCCCCTCGCGCGGCAGCATCTGCGGAATCTCGCGCTCGCGGATCGGCTTCATCGGATCGACCGAGCCGCCGAACGGCAGCGCCTTCGCCTTGCGCTTGGCGCGCGCCTCTTCCAGCGTGGCCGACTCCATCGCCAGCTTGTCCAGTTCCTTGCGTGCTGTATCCACCGGCGAATCCGGCATGCCGCGATACTCGGTGCCGATTTCCGCCGCGTCGGAGACAAAGTTGAACGCCTTGTGCGTCACGCGCGGCGCGATGAAATGGGCGGGCTGGCCGTGGGCATCCGTGCACAGCACGCGCACGCTCTCACCTGCCTCAGCCAAGCCGTTTACCGTCACCTCGAGCTTCTGTCCGTTGGACACACCGCCCGGCAAGTCGATCACCTGGTAAAGATGCCCGCCGAACTTGATGTAGCCATCGCGCACTGTGCAGGGCTTCGCGTTGCGGTTGGCGAGCATCCGCAAGCCATCCACGCCGCAGCTCACGCGCAGCAGGTGTTCGGCGTTGATGCGATTCCACGCCGCGCGCCGCGTTTCGCCGTGGCGGCTGTGGATACGGGTGGCGTTGTAGTCACGCGCCCACAGCTGCGCGTCAGTGTTGATGTCGGCGATGCAGGTGTAAGGCCGCTGCATCTTCCAGCCGGACTCGAACTCACGCTCGATAATCCAATGCGCGTTCTCCACCTGGCCCTTGGCACGTGCATTGCCGGGTGCGTTGACGATCAGTTCAATACCCAGCGCCTTGCACAGATTGCGCGTGGCCTGCGCCGTCACCGCGCTGCCCGGATCGCTCATCAGGTACTTGGGCACGCCGTGCATCGTGCCGGTGCTGCGCTCCACCATCGTGTGGATCAGAGCAGTCAGAAAGTTGGACGCGCTTTCGGCGCCCTGGACGTAGCACACTTCGATCGTGCCCGAAGCATGATCGGTGATCGCATAGCGCCAAATGCGCTGTGACTCGATGGCGGCGAAGTTCTTCGGCTTGCCGCGATAGTAGGTGCGCCGGTCCATGATCTTCGTGCCATCGGCACTCAGGTAGAACTGACGCGAGACGGACGCATCAATCTGCCAGCACCAGTTCGGCCTCGGGCTGGACAGGCGCGTAGACATCGTGTCCACCGAAAGCTGCGCAGGGTGGCAGTGATGTGCCCGCAACTGGCGCAGCACCTGCGACGCCGACAGCGGCAGGAACTCGCCCGTGTGGTCGTCCACGCGCCCGGCAAACACCTTGCCCGCCGCGCGCAGGTCAGTCAGCGCCTTCTCGACATCCGCAGCTCCCTTGCCCGCACCGCTCAGAGTCTCGGCCAGGTAACTGCCGATGGTGAGCGCTTCCTCGCGCGTCAATGCTGATGTGCCGGCATCGCTACGGCGCTTGCGCGGCTTGAGCGGGTTGTGTGGCATCACGGCCTTGATGCGTTTGTAGGCGGTTTGCACGCTCACGCCCAGATCGGCCGCCAGCGCCGAGACGATGGCCTGCTTTTCTCCATGCCGCGCAGCCAGCAGGCGCTGCGCGGCCGCTTCGGTGCGGGCACACATGGTCACCGCCTCCCGGCCTTGGGCACGTGCGGCTCAAGGATCGGCACCGACACCGGCAGGTTGTCGCGCAGCGCACAGACAGAGCCAATGGCCTCGGCGAACAGCCCGGCGAGGAAGTCACCGTGATCCTGCTGCCCGGCATCCTCATCTTCCACCAGCGCCGCAATCGCGCCGTGCAGGCCCTTGCTCGCATCGTTCGTGCTCAGTACGGCCAGCATTGAATCCAGCGCCAGGCGAACACTGGTGCGCAGCTTCGTCACTTTGGCATCGGGCTCGGATTTGACCCACTCGCGCCGCGCCTGAGCGCGGCTGGTCTTGAGGGCGCTGATTTCGTTGTCCCGCTCCTCGATATCGGCACGGGCGCGGCGGACGGCGGCGCGCAGGTCATCGCGCGTCATGCCGGCCAGATCGTCAATCTCCAGGTCGCCGGTTGCCCCGTCGTTGGCCAGCTCGGCGAATTGATCTTCCGGCAGGGAAAGCAGTTCGATCAGCTTGCTGGTGGAGCCGGCAGCTTCGAGCAAATCGGTCGCGCGCGACCGATTTGCCAGCCGTCGAGCAGTCTCCATCATCCGATGCGCCTGTCGCGGCTCAATGCCCAGGCGCTGCAACAGGCCGCCCCACTCGCCGTGCGTGGTGCATTCACGCGCCACCACCAGCTTGCGTCCGGCGCGCAGAAAGGCTTCACAGCCGCGCCGCAGGTCGGAGCGGATTTCAGCTTCGTAGTGCTCGGCCTGCCACGGCAGCCCATCGCCGAACTGATCAATCACGGCCTCCATCTGCGCATTCATCACAGCCAGTTGCTGGCTGCGTTCGTCCAGCAGTTCGCCATCCAGAGGCGCGCTGGCAGGCTCTGTCGAAGCAATGGGGCGGGCGCCACGTTTGGTAGTCATGCAGAGGTCTCCTTAGCCGTAGGTGCGGCTGTAGCGGTTGGTGAAGTCGGACAGGCGCTGCTCTTCGCGGCCCACCTCGGCCTGGTGCGCAATGGCCAGTTGGATCAGTCGCGGTGCCAGCCGCCAACGCTCGTCCTTGCCGGGAATGCGTTCGGCCCAGCCCAGGTACTCCAGCGCCTGAAGATCGCGCAGCGTGGTGCCTGGCAATTGGCGCACTGCTTCGGCCACCTGCTGATTGCGCAGGCCGTCGTAGTTGTGCCCTGCCAGGGTTTCGATCACGGCCTTGGCGCGGATGAGGCTGGCGGGCGCGCTCATGCCGCACCTCCGCAATGGGTGGGGGCACTACCCTTGGCGGTGACGCGTAGGGCGTCATCACCAACCAAGGGAGCAGCCCCCATGAAAGACAGCGAGAACGACATCACGCACCTCCGTCAGCAAGTGGCCGCAATGCAGGCGATTCTTCTGGCGATGCTTCGCGCCTGGCGTGAAGCGGAACAGATGGGCGCGTCAGGTAATCGTGGATTTGCTCCAGCAACGTCGCTGCTCGCACTTGTTCAACGCGAATGGCATCCAATCGCTGAAGCACTGCCATCACCGGAGCGAGAGGGTGCGAAACACCATCTGGATCAATGGATGCAGTGGTTCGGCAAGGTGATTTGACCGATGCCTTCCGCTGCCCTGTGAGGATGTAGAGCACGTCCACTTCAGCAGCGGCGATGCGCGCCAAGTAGTCGGCATCCGGAACACGCAAATCCTGCTCGTAGTTGATCTGCGCACGTTTCCCGACGCCTGCGAACGCGGCAAAGGCCTCCTGAGATATCCCGACCTCTTTGCGAGCTTTCTTGAGGCGCGATCCGATGGTGCTCATGCCGCCTCCTTCACGCCAGCGGCAGTGAGCACCTTGCGGCGCCAAGCTCGGCCCTTTGGCCCTGCCCATGTGCCGTAGATGGCCTGCCGTACCAGCGAAGGGTCGATGCTCTGGCTGCGGCACCACGCGGTGTATGTGGTGCCGTGCAGGATGAAGGCCGCACGCACTCGCTGCATCAGGCGGGTGCCGGGGTCGGTGCTGGGCTGGGGCATTGCGGTATCCTCACAATCAATAAACTGCATGGGATAGATCATGGTATGCGTATGCATACCTTGTCAAGCCCTTTGGGAATTCAATTGAATACCGGCGTGAGGTTGCGCGAAGAGCGCGAAAAACTAGGCATGAGCCAGACCGACTTCGGGGAAGTTGGTGGTGTGCGGAAGCTCGCCCAAATCAAGTACGAGAAGGGTGAGCGCACGCCCGACGCCGATTATTTGGCGCGCATCGCCACCGCTGGCGCCGACGTCCTCTACATCCTCACGGGTGAGAAGGCGGCTCTGCGGTCTGCGCTGGATGACGTCCGCGCCGCCACCGATGCAGCGAACGCGGCGGGCGTCACCACGGAGGAGTACCTCCGCATCCAGGAGGCCGAGTTCAAAAGAAGGCAGGCGTCCCGTGGCATCTCAGTTGCTGAGACGCCCTTGAGTGATCGTGCCCGCCTGGTGGCAGCCATCAGCGCCGTGGAGGAAGGCCTGGCCGAAACCCGCCGCAAGCTGCCACCAGACAAGCGAGCGGAGCTGATCCTTGCGGCCTACGACCTGATGGCCGAGCCCGAACAATCGCGCAACAACGTGATCAGGATGGTGCGCGCAGCAGCATAGGTATGAAACAGGGGGGAGCAATGCAGGACTTCGACGATCCCGAAAAGCGGATCAGGCGCATCATGCGCGAAGCAGTACCAGACACTTCCAACATCGCCGACTTCGCAGCGGCAGCCCGCAAGCGTGGCCGGCCCGTGGCAAAGACCGCGCCGGTACTGAAGATCAGCGGCAGCAACAACGCCGGCATCATCGGCAACAACAACCAGGTGAACATCACCGTGCGCACTGCCGCGCGCCCCAAGATCATGGTGGCGCCTGGCAGCGACGCCATCGACAACGCCCAGGCAGCGGAGATCAAGCGCCTCGTCGCCAAGGTGGTGGAGGTATCTGGCCGCAGCTATGGGCACGTCTACGGCACGCTGTATCGTCGCTTCGACGCCACCTCCTACCTGCTCATCAAGCGCAACCGCTACGACGCGGTAGTGCGCTACCTCAACAAGTGGATCGCCAGCACCGCGCCCGTCCCAACTGGCAGCGCTGAAGACGAACGCAAGCGCCTGCTCAAACGCATCCACGCCCAAGCCCGCAAACGTCACGGCATCGAAGCCATCCGCGCCTACGCCCGTGGCCGCTTCGGCACACCCAGCCTGGCCGAGCTGTCACCTGGTCAGCTGGCGGAGATCATCAGGCAGCACGGGTTTTAACCATCACAGCCAGGTTACAGAGGGAGGGGAAATGACAACGAGCAAAGTCGACGACATTCGTGCTTGCATCAATCGAATAGCTGATCGCACAGCGGAGATGGCGAAAGAAAAAAATGCGCGGCCAGGCAACCCCAGTTACGACAGACTTGAAGCAAAACGCGAGCAACTTGTACACGAGGCGGAGGCGTTGATAGAGCGCGAGCTCGAAGAAGCGGAAGGCCCAAACGGCACTGATTCTGAGCCTGAGCAGTTCACTGTCAGCAACGTGGAGTGGAGCCAGGTCACGCCAAGTGATCTTGGTACAGGCCGCATCCCGCCAGTCCCGATCAAGGGGGCGCCCCAAGCAATCTTTGTTACATGTCGGTGTGGTCATGCATGGTGGGCCAGGAGGCATGGCGTCAACGGGCTCGTCCCTGTCGTCGGCGCGATTCGACTTGGATGCCCCTCTTGCGGCGTCCAAGGCACTGTCCCCAATGCCACGCTGAAAGATTTCTGAGGTACGGCGTGGCAAGCATCGACAGCAACCTCCTCACCGCAATCATCGCGGCCACCGCTGCACTGTTCGGCGCAGCCGTGGGACAGCTTGGCCCGCTAGTACAACACTGGCTTTCTGGCAGGCGTGAGCGACGGGACCTGCTCCGACGGAATTATGAGCACTTCGCTTCATTGATTGGCGAAATGTCAGCCACCCTAAGAAGGGTCCGATTCTCAGATCCTGTTGTTGCGCCCGTTGATGCAGGTCACTTGGGTGAGGTGGGCATGAAGGCCAAGACCTTGGCGCTGCTCTATTTCCCTGAATTCATCGACGCCACCGAGCGACTGGTGCTTGCTGGGGCAAAGTTCGAGAACGAGCTTCGATCGTCCAACGATGACGACGATCAGAGCATAGACGTCACGCGTCGGAAGTACCAAGAAGCACATACTTCCGTGAGTCAACTGATCCGAGATCAAGCCACCAAGTACACGTAATGAACAGTCCACTGGGGGGAGCATGAGCAGTCAAGTTAGGGTGAACCTGTACCGAGTCTCGGGACGCGGGCGCGATGCGCTAGCAGATGCAATAGTTGAGGCCTCTGAAAACGCAATTCAGTTCGATACGCACGGAAACACGTACGAGATTGCCGAGTGCGAATCCGGGATGAGCGGGCTGGTGTGGGGAAGGTTCCGCCGCCTCCAAGAGCGTGATGTTCCCCCTATTGGGAATAGGCAAGGGGTGGAGCGCTCCCTTGAAGAAGGCGAGGGCTTGTCACACCGTGCCTTCTTCCTGTTCGATCCGAGCCACTTGGTACTGTTTTGGCTCTCGAGCTATCACAGTTGCGGCCCTGCGTGGCTGAAGCATATTGTTGCCAAAGTTGGATGCAGGATTTCGCTTGCCATCTACCTGGACGAAAGCACCTTCCGCCAGGCTAAGGCTTCACGAAAATCGATGACATCTATTAGCGTGGCTGTAGCCACGGATGCGGGCGCCGACATAGGCGAACCCATCACAGATGAACTGATCGAAAAAGCAGAAAACATGGAGGCGGACGTGGTTGAGCTGGTGCTGAAGGTTCGTCACCAGAAAGCCGACCAAAAGTCACTCAACAGTGCATGGAGCATGGTGGAGGCGCTTTTCAATGCAAGAGAGAGGACGCCTGGCGCCGTCCGCAGGTTGAAGGTGGAAAGCTTCGACGCTCAGACTGGTGAGTTCATCGCACGGGACCTGTTGCGCGGACGGCAGTACGTTGACCTAGGGAAGGTCTGAACAAGTCTCCAGCCCTTGCCCCCCACCACTTCCAG
>CAYRJS010000068.1:0-11413 GCA_964424535.1 uncultured Aquimonas sp. | reverse complement strand
ATGATTCATGGATGTCCTCGTTCAGGGCAGACAGGATGGGGCAATCTTCCAGGGCGCCGTGGCCGGGGCACTGGTCCAGCAGGGTGTGCAGGCCCGAGCGCATGCGTTCCAGTTCGGCGATGCGATGCTCGACCTTGGTCAGGGTGGCGGCAGTGCGTTCGCGCACGGGCGCCATATCGCCGTTGCGGGCCGAGGAGATTTCCAGAAGTTCGCCGATTTCGGCCAGGCTGAAACCCAGCACCTTGGCGCGGCGCACAAAGCGCAGCCGCGCCACATCATCATCAGCGTAATGGCGATAGCCCGAGGCCGAGCGCAACGGCGGCGGCAGCAGACCGAGGCGTTCGTAATAACGGATGGTGTCGATGGGCGTGTGGCTGGCGTGGGCCAACTGACCGATACGCATGACATGGCTCCTTGCAGATCAGGGCAAGGGTAAACCATGGAGTCTGGTCCAGAGTCAAGGCTGGGCCGCGCGTTGGTTCCAGATTGAAGGCCAGTCAATCCCACCGCCAGGCATTACCCACGGCTGGACGAAAGCGCTGCCGTGCGTGCACTGCTGGAAATGGTGAGTTGGTGCTCGTCGGGGATCAGTCCGATTCCCACCACAACCAGAAACCATCGCTCATGCGCTTGAAAAAGCCGGCTTGCGGGGCGTCGGCCAAGGCGATCAGAGGGCGTTCGGCCAGCGGTTTGCCATCCAGCAGGATGCGCAAGGTGCCGACCTGTTGACCTTTGGCGAAGGGAGCCACGAGCTGGCGCGGCAGGTCCATTTCGGCCTTGAGGTTTTCGTAGCGGCCACGCGGCACGGTCAGCAGCAGGGAGTTTTCCAGACCGATCGCAAGGCTGGGGGCCTCGCCTTTCCACAGTTTTGGAGCCTGGATCTGCTGGCCGGCCTGATACAACATGTGGGTTTCGAAGAAACGAAAGCCCCAGTTGAGCAGGGCATTGCTGTCGTCGGTGCGCTGTTTTTCACTACTGGAACCCATGACTACGCTGATCAGGCGTTGATCGCCGCGCTTGGCCGAGGCGGCCAGGCAGTAGCCGGCCGCCGAATGATGACCGGTCTTGATGCCATCAACGGAATCATCCTTCCACAACAATGAGTTGCGGTTGTACTGGCGAATACCGTTGAAGGTGAATTCCTTGTCGGAGTAGTAGGCGTAATCCTCAGGAAAATCGCGGATCAGGGCCTGCGACAGGCGGGCAATATCGTGTGCGGTGCTGTAATGATTGGGCGCCGACAGACCGTGGGCGTTGGCGTAATGGGTGTCGTTGAGACCGAGTCTGGCGGCGTAGGCGTTCATCAGTTCGACAAACCCGGCTTCGCTGCCGGCCACGTATTCGGCCAGGGCGATGGAGGCGTCGTTGCCGGACTGCACGATCATGCCGTGCAGCAGGTCGGACAGTTTCACCTTGCTGTTGACAGGCAGAAAGCTGGTCGAACCATCGGTACCAGCACCGCCGCCGCGCCAGGCGTTCTCGCTGATGGGCACCTCGTCTTCGCGCGAGATCTTGCCGGCGGCCATCTCCGATGAAACCACGTAGGAGGTCATGATCTTGGTGATGCTGGCCGGCTCGACGCGTTCGTCTTCATTGTGTCCGGCCAGAACCTGGCCGGTGGCGTCATCGAGCAGAATCCAGGCAGTGCCATTGACGGCGGGTGGTGATGGCGTGATCGTCGGTGATGCGGTCGGGACGGGTGGCGTTGGTGCCGGCGGGATGGCAGGGGCATCCTGGGCGCGGGACGGGACGGCAAAAACGGCGAGTGACAAGCTCAGGACAAGAAAAGAAAAGGATTTCATCTGCGGGAAACGTTCCATGTGTGACGGGCGCGCCGAGTGCAGGTCGGACGCTGCGAGTGGATCAATGGTTCATTATCGCTTCGCAGCATGAATCGCGCATGTTCATTCGGTAATCAGGGTGGGAACACCCAGACCCATGCCGTGCAATCGCTTGGCCGTATCGCGGCTGCCATCGGCGTTGATGAATGGGCCGACTCGAACCCGATGCACCGCCTGTCCGCCCACCTGCGCGGTCTGGATCATGGCGGTTCCGATACGGGCTTGTTCAAGGCGATCGACCAGACGGCGGGCATTGGTCGGGTCGGCAAAACTGGCGACCTGCAACCAGACCCGGCCAGGTGGCGGGGCGGATGGTTCTACGTCGCCCAGCACGGAAGCAGTAACGTTCACTCGGGGTGCGCGCGTGGTCGGCAGCTCGCCCTGACGGGCAGAAGCCCAGGCTTGTGCTGCCGGCATTGCGGTTGGTGGTGGAGGCACCGGTTGACCAGGTTTGAGCACGCGAATCTCGACCGGGGCCGTGCCTTCAACGTGGATACCCAGTTTGATGGCCGCGGCGTAAGACAAGTCGATGATGCGGTCCTCGTGGAAGGGACCGCGATCATTGACCCGCACCACCACGCTGCGCCCGTTCAACAGGTTGGTGACGCGCACATGGGTTGGCAGCGGCAGGCTTTTGTGGGCCGCGGTGAACTGGTACATGTCATAGGGTTCCAGACTCGAGGTGGCGCGGCCGTGGAATTTGCTGCCGTACCACGAGGCGATGCCACGCGCGGCATAGTCGCGGGCGTCTTCGAGTACGTGGTATTGCTTGCCCAGTACGGTGTAGGGCGAGCGGTTGCCGTAACGCGAGGGTGGCTCGTCGGTGGGTTCGGGCTCGATCAGATGGCTGATGTCGGGCGGGATGGGCGGACCACCATCGGCCACTCCAGGGCGGTACAAGCCACCGGCGGTGTATTCGCCGGGTTGATCAGGCCGGGCCTTGGTAACGCGCGGTGGTGTCTGGCTGCGCGAAGAATTGTGACCGGTCCCGGATTTGACGGGTTTGTTGCCACAGGCTGCCAACCCGCCGACCAGGGCCAGCAGGATCAGGATAAGCAGTGGCCTCACGAACCCGGAACCTGGCTGGCCGGAAGTGGTTCCGACGGCGTCTGTGCCAGCGTGGGATCCTCGGTGCCGGCGATGGCCTGAGCCAACTGGAACACGGCCATGGAATACAGCGGCGAGCGGTTGTAACGCGAAATCACGTAGAAATTGTTGAACGTGATCCAGTATTCGGTGCCGTTGATGCCTTCCAGTTGCAGCAAGGTGGCAGGCAGGTCATGTCCCAAGGCACGCGCCGGGCGATAACCCTTGTCGCCCAGTTCGGCCAGGCTGTGCTCGGGCTTGAGGGAATCAGCCTGGAAGTCCTGCGCGTTTTCCGCACGGATTGCCGGCACTGCGACTGGTTCATGCGCTTGCCAGGCGTGCACCTTGAAATAATTGGCCACCGAGGCAAACACGTCGGGCAGGGAATCCCACAGATTGCGCTGGCCATCGCCATCGCCATCGACCGCGTAGGCGCGATAGCTGGATGGAATGAACTGGCCCCAGCCCATGGCTCCGGCGTAGCTGCCGGTGATCGCGGTCAGATCCAGCGATTCTTCCTGCGCCAGAGCAAAGGACTGCAACAACTCACCACGGAAAAACGTCGCCCGTGGCTCATAAAAAAAGCCCAGGGTGTACAGGGCATCCAGTACGCGGTAGCGCCCGGTGTTGGCGCCATAGAAGGTTTCCACGCCCAAGATGGCCACGATCATCGCCGCCGGTACGCCGCTGGCCTGTTCGGCTTCGGCCAGGGCATCGCGGTGTTGCTCAAGAAAGGCGCGGCCCTTGTTGATGCGATCCGGGGTCAGGAAAATCGGACGGTAATCCTTCCACGGCTTGGCCTCGGCGGGCCGGGTAATGGCATCGATGATGCTTTGCCGATAGGTGGCCTGATCCAGGATGGGGGCTGCGACGTCCGGGGAAATCGCGTGTTTGTCCTGCAACTCAGTCAGGAAATCCAGGCGCTGCTGCGCCGTCAGTGTCGGTGTGGCGGCAATTCCTGGTGGCAGGCTGCCGAGGATCAACAAGGCGGTGATGACCGGCAACAAGCGGTAATGAAGCAACGACATGGGGCATGGATCCAATGGGCCTGACGCGCAGTGTACACGGCTGTCGCGTCATTGCTTGCCGGCTGGCGCGCAGGCGCCCCGTCGAATGCCATGGACCAGCAACAACCACGCTGGAACCAGCACCAGCCAATAGGGCAGCCAGCCAATCCAGGGATGATGCCATTGCCCCATCGGCACCAGCAGCAACACCAGCGCACCGATGGCCTGCCAGTGGATCAGCAAGACCACCAGGGGAGGTACCGGACGACCGGGATGAAAGACGGCAACCTGAGACATGGACGACTCCTTGGTAAGCGGGAGTGCAGCCTCTCAGGTTGCCGTCTCACCCGGTGAGACGAAAAATGGTCAGGCCGTCAGATCCTTGATCTTGGTGCTGGGGCCGTTCTTCTGGACCGAGGCGGTCCCGGTAGCCCGGGTGGCCTCGCTGGCGTACATCTGGCTGCTGCCGATGACCTGATGATTGGCCGCCTTGAGGTTGAAGTAGAACTTGCCGTTGGTGGCCTGCTTGAGTTCGTAGCGGGTCGGGTCGGGACTGTTCTTCTGGACCGAGGCAATGCCGTTTTCAGCCGAAGCGCGGGTCTTGTACAACTCGCTCGACAGGATGGTTTCGGCGTTGCCTGCCTTCAGTACGAAGTGGAACTGCCCATCCTTGCTTTTGCTCAATTCATACCAGCCAGCCATGTCATCCTCCATGCAGGGTCGTGAAAGTGGCGCCCTGGGAGCTTCGCAGACGGGATAGTCTGTTTGTCGCGCAAACTCCTGGCGCCACGACCAAGCTAACACGAAACTGGCGTCAGGATTGTGGCTCGCTGCCGTCACCCTGATGCAGGATCCGGTCGTCGGACGTGATGGCGGTGGCGGCGTATTCGTCCTGTCCGGCCAGACGCGCATAGATCGGGGTGAAATCGGCCAGGGTGGCATCGAACAACTGCTGGAAACTGTCGATCACGAAGTAGGTCTGTTGATAGTTGTCGATGCGGTAGTGCGTGCGCATCACCCGCTCCATGTCGAAGCCGATGCGATTGGGAACCGCCGATTCCAGCGAGAACTGGCTCTCACCGGCACTGCTGAGGATGCCCGAACCGTAGATGCGCAACCCGGAAGCTGTCTGGATGAGGCCGAATTCCACCGTGTACCAATACAACCGGGCCAGTTGCTGCAAGGCTTGCGGGCCGACACCCAGGGCCTTGAGGCCGCCTTGTCCGTAAGCACACATGTAGTCGGCAAAGACCGGGTCCATCAGCAAGGGCACATGCCCGTACAGATCGTGGAACAGGTCCGGTTCGGTCAGGTAATCCAGTTGCTCGGGTGAGCGGATCCACCAGGTGACGGGAAACTCGCGTGCCGCCAGATGGCGAAAGAAATCCTCTTCCGGCAGCAGGCCTTCCACGCCTACCAGTTGCCAGCCTGTGGCCGCTTGCAAGGGGCCGTTGAGGTCGGCAAACCGGGGGATACGATCGTGCGGCATCTTCAATGCCTGCAAACCATCCAGAAATGCCTGACAGGCCCGGTTCGGCAGTACGGCTTGCTGGCGGGCGTACAGGGTTTTCCAGACCTCGTGATCGGTGGCACTGTAGTCCTGCCAGGGTTGAGCCACGGTTCCGGTGGCGTAGATCGGAACCAGGCCTTTGTCCGTAACCCGATGTTCTATGCGTTGGGCACCCATGGCGATCTCCTGTTTGGATGATCTCATCAAGATAGCGTCATGGCGCTGAAATTTCCTTGTTTTATTGCGCATATTCTGCTGATATGCACAATAATCGTTCGGTTTTCATCAAAAACAAGAAGAAATAATGCGGGCGTCAATCGAATTTGATCGCACCGATCTGGCCTTGCTGGCGCAACTTCAGACGGGAGGCCGTCTGACCAATGCCGAACTGGCCGAGCGCGTGAATCTGTCGCCTTCGGCCTGCCTGCGCCGGGTACAACGCCTGGAACGCGAAGGCGTGATCGCAGGTTATGGTGCGCGCCTGGATCCGCAGCACATCGGCCTGGGTCTGCAAGCCTTTGTGCGCCTGCAACTGGTGCATCGTGATCGTGCCCAGGTGGCACGTTTTGCCGAACTGGTGAATACCTGGGACGAAGTGGTGGCCTGTCATGCCCTGACCGGTGATGTCGACTACATGCTGCACGTGGCCGTGGCCGATCTGGAGCATTTTTCCCGCTTCCTGCTCGATCGCCTGCTGAGCGAGGGCATCGTGGCCAACGTCAATTCCAGCGTGGTGTTGCGGGTAGTGAAGGAAGGCCGGGTTCTGCCCTTGAATGCGGCGACGCAAACATGACGACGGATATGCCGGTGCTGTATGGCGACGAATATCTGGCCGTAGTCGACAAGCCGGCTGGCTTGATGGTGCACGACAGTGGTCTGGCCCGGGGCGAGCGCGATTTTGCCGCAGATCGCCTGCGCCTGCAGTTTGGTCGGCCTATCCATCTTATCCATCGTCTGGATCGGGCCACCAGCGGTTGCCTGCTGTTGGCTTTTGACCGTGACAGTGCCGGGCAACTGGGCCGCCAGTTCATGGCGGGCAGCGTGGACAAGAGCTATCTGGCCCTGGCCCGCGGTTGGCCATCGGCTGACGCATTCGAAATCGACCATCCACTCGATGGCGGGCCAGGAAAACCGCTCAAGAAACCGGCCTTGACCCGGATACGGGTGCTGGCGCGCGGGGAACTGGACGAACCAGCCGCCGGTTTTGCCACCTCGCGCTACGCCTTGCTGGAATGTTGCCCGCAAACCGGGCGCTTTCGCCAGATTCGGCGTCATCTCAAGCACGTCGATCACCACCTGATCGGCGACACCAGCCATGGCGATGGTCGGCGCAATCGTGCCTTTCGCCTGCGTGGCATCCGGCGCATGCTCCTGCATGCCTGGCGTCTGCAGTTCCAGCATCCGCACCGTGACGAATCGTTGTTGATCCAGGCCCCGCTGGATCCCGTCTTCACGCGGGTTTTGCAACTGTTCGGCTGGTCCGAACTGCAGTTGCCACAAGCACAACAGACGGCAGTCCATGCTGGGATCGGGCACAATACCGGCATTGCCCTCGATACTTCGGAAGCACCTGAAATCTTGTGAGCACAGCACCTGCCACCGACGATGCCTTGGGCCGCATTACCCAGATCCTTGCCGCTGCTGGTGAGACCAATCCCATGGACATCCTGATGCCGCTGGTGCACGAAGACCTGCGGCGTCTGGCGCGGGCCCAGCGACGGCAGATGGAAACCGGTGAAACCCTGTGCACCACCGCCCTGGTCAACGAGGCTTATCTCAAGTTGCGCCGGGCCGATCATCCGGGCCTTGAGGGCAGGGCGCACTTTTTCTCGCTGGTAGCGCGAGCCATGCGCCAGATCCTGATCGACCATGCCCGTTCCCGCCTGGCTGAAGCCCGGCGCCTGCGCGAGGTTCAAATCGAACTGGATCAACGCCCGTTCGAGGATGCCGAAGAACTGGCCCGACTGCTGGAAATCGACTCCGCCCTGGATGATCTGGAGCAACATCGACCCCGCTTGGCCCAGGTCGTGCTGTATCGCTATTTTGCTGGCTACAGCATCGAAGAGACCGCCGAATTGCTGGATGTGCACGTGCGCACCGTCACCCGCGACTGGCACAAGGCCCGGGCCTGGCTGATGTTGGCGCTGGCCCAGCGCGCCCCGCAAGATACCTGAGCGATGAGTCTGGTCCTGGCGGCCGCGCTGTTCAGCGTGCTGGTGTCGGTATGGCTGAAATTGATGCCGCGCCACGGCATCGATGTCGGTCAGGCCGTAACCTGGAATTACCTGGCCGCTGCCGGTCTGTGTCTGGTGTTGTTCGACCCGCCCCTGCAGGCATTGCGCTCGGCCCAGACGCCGTGGCCGGCCTTGCTGCTGTTGGCCCTCGTGTTGCCCGGCTTGTTTCTGGTCCTGGCCAGCGCAGTACGCCAGGCCGGCATCGTGCGCACCGATATTGCCCAACGCCTGTCCTTGTTGCTGTCCCTGGCCGCGGCGTTTCTGTTTTTCGGGGAAAGTGCGGGTGTGTGGAAACTCGCGGGGTTGGCTCTGGGCCTGTTAGCCATGCTGGCGATCCTGGCCCGACCAGTGGCAAAAACTTCAACGCGCTCAGGCGGGCTTGTGGCCTTGTTGACGGTCTGGGTCGGCTTTGCCGTGGTGGATGTCACGCTCAAGCTGGTGGCCCGCGCCGGCACTCCGTTTGCAGCCACCTTGATGGCCAGTTTTGTCTTGGCCTTTGGCGTGATGCTGGTCGTGCAGATCTGGCGTCACACCAGGCGAAAAAGCCGCTTGAGCGGGCGCAATGTCGTTGCTGGTCTGCTCCTGGGCACGCTCAATTTCGGCAATATCATCTGCTACGTACGCGCCCACCAGGCCCTGCCCGAACATCCGGCCGTGGTGTTTGCCACCATGAATATCGGCGTGGTGGTGCTGGGAACCTTGACCGGCATGTTTGTGTTTGGCGAAGCCACCAGCCGCTGGAACCGCATCGGCATTGCCTTGGCCATCATTGCCATCGGCCTGATTGCCTGGGCACCACGGGCCTGATCAAGCCTCGGCAAGTTGGGCGAAAGCGATCCGGGCGGCATCCAGGGTCTGGGCGATCACGGCTTCATCATGGGCATTGGACAAGAATCCGGCCTCAAAAGCCGATGGCGCCAGAAATACGCCCTGTTCCAGCATGGCGTGGAAGAAGCGCTTGAACGCCTGGGTATCACAAGCCGTAGCCTGAGCGTAGGTTTCCACCGATTCGGCACTGAAAAACAGGCCGAACATGGCCCCGACCCGATTCGTGCTGAAGGCAATGCCGGCGGCATCGGCGCAAGCCTGCAGACCATCGCACAGCAGACGGGTACGACGCGCCAGTTCATCGTGGAAACCTGACGCCTGGATCAGTTCCAGCATGGCCAGACCAGCGGCCATGGCCACTGGATTGCCGCTGAGGGTGCCGGCCTGATAGATCGGGCCGGCAGGCGCAATCTGTTCCATGAGATCACGGCGCCCGCCATAGGCCCCCACCGGCATGCCCCCGCCGATGATCTTGCCGAAGGTGGTCAGATCCGGAGTGATGCCGTAGTGGGCCTGGGCTCCGCCCAGAGCCACGCGAAAGCCGGTCATCACCTCGTCGAAAATCAGCACGGCACCATGGTTGGTGCACAGCGTCCGCAGATGTTCAAGAAAACCCGGACGGGGTGGAATGCAGTTCATGTTGCCTGCCACCGGTTCCACAATCAGGCCGGCGATATCGTGGCCGTGTTCGTCGAACATTCGGCTTGCCGCCTCGAAATCGTTGTAGGGCAGGGTCAAGGTGAGATCGGCCAGAGCCGTGGGCACGCCTGGAGACGTTGGCGTACCGAAGGTCAGGGCGCCGGAACCAGCCTTGACCAGGAAGGAATCGCTGTGACCGTGATAGCAGCCCTCGAACTTGACGATGCGACTGCGGCCCGTGGCGCCGCGGGCCAGACGGATCGCCGACATCGTCGCCTCGGTGCCGGAATTGACCATGCGCACCACCTCGACCGAAGGCACCAGACGAGTGATGGTTTGCGCCATCGTGACTTCGTCCGGGCAGGGCGTGCCAAAACTCAGACCATTGCCCAGCACACGCTCAACCGCAGCGCGCACGGATGGGTGGTTGTGGCCGACGATCATCGGTCCCCAGGAGCCGACATAATCGATATAGCGCTTGCCTTCCACATCCCACAGATAAGGCCCATCCGCACGCTGGGTGAAGAAGGGTTCGCCGCCAACCGAGCCGAAGGCGCGCACGGGCGAATTGACGCCGCCGGGAAGCAGGGTGAGGGCACGTTGGTAAAGCTGGTGGTTGGTGGTCATGGCAGGTTCGAAGGCAATCGGGGATGTCTGCAGCCTTGGCGGCAGGCGAATTGGGATTTCAAGGGCTTTCAGTGCAGGCTGGGTGGCGTGGCGGTGCTGTCGATCAGCAGTTCGCGCATGTTTTCAGCATCGTTGGCGTCGGGCAACAGCGACAGATAATGACCGAGATCGGTGCGGGCGGCCTGCAGATAGCCAAGCCGGTGGTAGAGCACGCCACGATCGCGCACCAGATCGGCCTGTTTGGGCGCAAGCCGCACCAACCGGTCGGCACAGCGCACGGCCTTGTCGAGCTGATCCTGTTCTTCATACAGGTTCTTCAGATTGCGCAACATACGCATCACGATCACCCGATTGCTGGCCGGTGCCAACATCTGCAGCAGTTGCTGATCATCGACGGTGGCACCGCCCAGATGCGGACTGGCGCGCTCGCGCAGTTCCTCGACATCAATCGAGCGACCACGGTGATAGGGATCAAGCACCAGCAAGCCGCCTTCCACCTGCAAGCGCACCAGGAAATGCCCCGGGAAGGACACGCCTTCCAAAGGCACTTCAAGTCGTCGCGCGACTTCCATCTGGATCACCGCCAGACTCAGCGGAATACCGAGCCGGCGTTCCAGCACATCGTTGAGGTAACTGTTGCGCGGGTCATAGAAAGCATCGTGGTTGCCGGCAAACCCGGCTTCTTCGAAAAGATAGCGCGACAAGGCCAGCAGGCGCTGCTGGGTCGTGGCGTTTTGCGCCAGTTGTCGTTGTACCTGGCGTGCATGTTCGTCCAGCAGTGACGTGCAGGCCGAAGCATCCAGTTCCGGATATTCATCACGGGCGACCAGGATCGAAGCTGACAACAGATCAATGCGCGCATCGGGCGCATTACCTAGCGCATCCCATTCGCGCAGTATCGATGAGGTATGCAAACGATTCATGGACCTGATGTGGTGTCGTTCGGTGGTGGATCAATCCCCTTGCGAATGGATGGGGCAAGGGTCAGCACATCACCGGTCGCAAGTTTGAGGCGTCGGGCCTGACCGGCATTGAGTTCCAGCACGAAGCGGGCCGAACCCTTGCTGGGATAGGACGGACAATTCTGTGTCGTGCAAGGCGGCACCCCGGCGGCTACCGACACCAGGCGCAGGGCATCATCGAAATAGATGATGTCCAGTGGGATACGGGTGTTGCGCATCCAGAAAGCTTGCTGCTCCTGGCGATCGAATACGAACAGCATGCCGTGAGATTCGGCCATCTGATCGCGGAACATCAATCCTTGCATGCGTGAGGCATCATCCATCGCCAGCTCCACCTCGTAGCGCTGGCCGTTGAGCTCCACCCAGGGCTGGCCACCGCAGGCTGCGCACGACAGCGTCAACAGGCCGGCCATGGCCCATGCAAGCAGGTTGGACATGGATTCATCTCAGGTAATAGACATGGATGCGACAATACCCCAAGATCGATCGAGGTGGCAGCAAAAGCGAGCCAACGCGTCGTTCCAGCGGTTGGCAGGTGTGGTCAAGCTCCATCTGCAGGCCATCGAGGCCAGTGCATCGGAAATCAAAAAGCACAATCTTCACCCTTGGGTGTTGACAGCCTCGAAAACCAGTGTATTATGAGCGGCTCGCTTGGACGAAACGTCCTCTGCGGTGCGGG